>DATLIT010000208.1:0-3512 GCA_035539295.1 Terrimicrobiaceae bacterium
GCATGGGTATCAGCCAAATGCTATCGCCCGCACGTTGAACAGTCGGCGATCTGGGCTGGTAGCAATAGTAGTGAATGGCATCGACAACCAATGTGAAGCAGAGCAGCTGGAACTACTCGTCCATCGGCTGCAGGCACGCGCTCTTGTGCCAATCATTCTGCTGTGCCAACCACACCGACCGTTTGCAGCTTATGCGCCTCGCGTCAACCTACCAAGTGGACGATGCCGTCATCGTCTCCGATTTAATCCCGCTGAAGGATGCGGTGCAAATATTCAGGACGAACCGTCCGATTATCGTCTCGGCCGAACCAATCGAAGGAGCCAGGGTTTCATGCGCGCGCGGCGATGGCGCAGAGGCCGCGTCGCAGATTGTCGACAAGCTGGCCAGCAATGGTCGTAAGCACTTCGCCTATCTTTACGGCAGAGAATCCAGTTGGATACATAAACTACGTAAAAAATGGTCCAACACTGCGCCAGCCAGACATGGCTTGACGTTCGAAGCAGAGGGTCACGGCGACTATTCATACGATTCGGGGTTCAAGGAGGCTTCTCTTCTCCGGCGTCGCTCGAAAGTTGACGCGTTAGTGTGCGGCAATGACGTGATGGCGATTGGTGCGCGCGACGCGGCAATCAGTCTGCTCAACCGGCATGTACCGAGCGATTTGGCGATTGTTGGCCAAGATGGTATCACGATGGCGAGCTGGGAGTGTCACGACCTTACCAGCCTTGCGCTCGATCATGTAGCCTTCATCGACGCAATCGTGCAACTCATCGAGAGGCGCGAAACGCGCGACGGCGCAGCTCCCAACCATTGTTCTCAAATGCACGGGTTCGGTAGGGTTCAACCGCCTACACACAGGAAAATCGGGGAGACGCCGCTTCGCGTCCGACATCTCCTTTGAAAACGCCGGGCTCTCACTTGCAGTAAGAGATTGAGCGCTGCGGTAGGTGGATTGCATCTTCTTTTGGGGGCCCTCTGCGTCCTCCTGGCGCAAAGAAAGTAAGATCGGTTTTTGCCCATCACCGGCCAGGTTCAGAGAAGGCAAAAGTTTTCAGTCTATTCCTGCGGTTCTCGACTAGGGTGACGACTGGAACTACATATCCGGTGTCTCGCGCTAGCCAAGAGGATCGCCCATAAGATGAAACTCGAGATGAACCACATCTCTTGTTGCCATGAATCCGCTTTGTCGCTTCGGAACGATGGAAAACTGCCGCCGTCAAGTTATCGTCAGAGGTCGACATGCTCACGCCTTCTTTGTTGCCCGCTGACCAAGCATGACCACTTTTATTCTAACCTTTTCGAATCATGACCACACCAACTTCACAATCTGAAAACTACGATATCGTTATCCTTGGCAGTGGGGAGGCCGGTAAATTTATCGCCTGGACCTTGGCCAAGAAGGGAAAGAGAGCCGTTGTCATCGAGCGAAAGTGGATTGGTGGTTCCTGTCCCAACATTGCCTGCCTCCCGAGCAAGAATATCATTCACAGCGCCAAGGTGGCTTCCTATTTCTTCCGCAGCGAGGAATTCGGAATCAGCAAGGAGAACGTCCGCATCGACATGGCCGCCGTCCGTGATCGCAAGCGCAAAATGGTGGCCGGCTTGGTCGACATGCACTTGGAGAATTACAAGAAGAGTGGCGCGGAGCTTGTCCTAGGTTCCGGGCGCTTCGTGGCGCCGAAGACCGTTGAAGTCGCGCTCACAGACGGTGACATGCGCACGTTTCAAGGCGAGAACGTTGTCATCAACACCGGGACCCGCGCGACCATCGATCCCACTCCCGGACTAAACGAGGCCAGGCCACTTACGCACATCGAAGCTTTGGAGTTAGATCATGTTCCCGGGCATCTGCTGATCCTGGGCGGCGGCTACGTCGGGCTAGAGTTCGCCCAGGCCATGCGCCGTTTTGGCAGCCAGGTGACCATCGTCGAGCGAAACAATCGTCTGGCGCATCGTGAAGACGCTGACGTTTCGGAGGCGCTGCACCAGTTGTGCCAGGATGAGGGCATCAATGTCGTTACCAGAGTGCATGTCACCAGAGTGGAAGGCACGTCGGGCCAGCAAGTGAAGCTGTACGGTGCCCGTGACGACGCGGAGTTAATTCTTGAAGGCACCCACCTGCTGGTCGCTACCGGCCGGATGCCAAACACCGATAACATCGGTCTGGAATTGGCAGGTGTTGAAACGAGTGATCGAGGCTATGTGAAGGTCAATGAATGCCTGCAAACGACGGCTACGGGTGTTTGGGCGGTGGGCGATTGCGCCGGCAGTCCTCACTTTACGCACATCTCCTTCGATGACTTTCGCATCGTGCGCGACAACATCACCGGCGGCCACAGGGTAACGACGGGCCGTCAGGTCCCCTTCTGCATGTTTACCGATCCCGAGTTCGCCCGGATCGGTCTGAGCGAAACCGAGGCGAAGGCGCAGGGAGTCGAATATCGCCTCGCAAAAATTCCCATGGTCGCGGTCTTGCGCACGCGCACTCTTTCCGAAACACGCGGATTCATGAAAGCACTGATTGATACGAAGAACGACCGGATTCTCGGCTTCGCCGCTTTCGGCGTGGAGGCTGGTGAAGTGATTGCGTCCGTGCAGGTCGCTATGCTCGCAGGACTATCTTATACGACGCTGCGCGATGCCATTCTAACTCACCCTACTATGCTAGAGGGACTCATCCCGCTGTTTTCAGCCGTGCCGCCGATTTCTCATTCGAATTGAAGTCACATCGGAGAACGCTTCCGGGCACATTGCGCGAACCGGGTCGCTTCAAATAGCGGACGGTGGCACCCTCTTCCTAGACGAAAATTGATGAATTGCCGCCTGCGATCCAGGCCGCTCTCTTTCATGACCCGGATCGATCTTAGGGTTGCACCGCATGTATTAGTATTCCCGTGCTGCCGTTTTCCCGTTGCACAATGTCCCGCAACCGGAAATGTGGTAAACGATGACACGATCCCTTTCTTAAACTTTCCCAAGCCGGGTCCCCCGGCGACAATTTGCCTGCAGGGTTCACGTCCGGCGATCTTTTCTGCAACCCTCGGGGCCCTTTCAAAGGTGTTCGCGATAGATCGCTCGAATGTCCCTGCCACAAATCGTCGACGATTTTGTTTTAATTAAGACTTGGCCATGCCGGGGTTCCGGGATGGGAAAGTCTCTAACTTCTACACTGCTGTTTCCAAGAAGCACCGCCACCATTGTGTTACTCATTTATATATTTGGGTTATGGTTCGGCAAATGCAGATAGCTGATTAGCGCCTGCCGCCTAAACTATTCGCAATGGTAGATCTACTATTTGACGACCCGTTCGGTTTGAGCGTCAAAGAGATGAGCTTCTCCATGTCGGGTCGCACCTCAATTGCCCCTCAGGATGGGAGTGATTTTCGCGGGCACACGGGCGAACAGGTTGCCCGTCCCGGCTTTCAGGTAGACGATTGACTCCGAACTCATCGGCTCCGAGATCTCGATGACCGAGACGTGAGTCGGATCGCTGACCTGCTCGGGGCGAATG
>DATLIT010000209.1:0-4209 GCA_035539295.1 Terrimicrobiaceae bacterium
GCATGCCCAAAGTGCGGAATGGCGCTTGAGCGAAATCCGGCGTTCACAAATCGGACGGCAGTCCTCTACACGTGTCCGATGCACCCGGAGGTGAGGCAGGATCATCCCGGCGTTTGTCCGATTTGCGGCATGGCCCTCGAGCCGGTTCAGGCCACCCTCCAGGACGAGAGCGGCGAGCTGCGGTCGATGGTCCTGCGTTTCAAAGTTGGCCTGATATTGGGACTGCCGGTGCTGGTTCTCGCGATGGGCGCGCACTTCTTCAGTTTGTATGCAATTCCACCGAGGGTCTCGGCGTGGATTCAATTCTTGCTGGCGACACCGGTGGTTCTTTGGTGTGGGTGGCCGTTCTTTGAGCGTGGCGTGCGTTCGATCGTCGCACGAAGTCTCAACGTTTACCCTCATTGCGCTCGGGACGGGCACTGCCTATGGCTTCAGCGTTTTCGCGCTGCTGTTTCCCGGCTTGCTGCCTCACACCTTTACGCACGGCGGCGAGATGCCCGTTTATTTCGAAGCAGCCTCTTTCATCGTGGTCCTCGTGCTCCTCGGACAGGTGTTGGAATTGCGGGCGCGCGCCGGGACGGGAGAAGCGATTCGCGCCTTGCTGGGTCTTGCACCAAAGCTTGCCCATCGGATCGAGGATGGTCGGGAACACGATGTGCCCCTCGACCTCGTTCGCGCCGGGGATGTGCTTCGCGTGAAACCGGGTGAGAAAATTCCCGTGGACGGGAAAGTTCTTGATGGGCGTTCCGCGGTCGATGAATCGATGCTCACCGGTGAGTCAGTTCCCATCGCCAAGGATAAAGACAGTAAGGTGGTCGGCGGAACTCTGAACGGAAACGGAAGTCTCCTAATGCGTGCGGAGAAGGTCGGCTCCGAGACGATGCTTGCGCAGATCGTCCAAATGGTGGCGCAGGCTCAGCGGAGCAGGGCACCTATTCAGCGGCTGGCCGATGTCGTCGCTGCCTGGTTCGTTCCTGCCGTGGTGTTGGTTGCCGCAATCACATTCGTGGTTTGGCTGCTCATCGGTCCGCAGCCCGCCTTTACGTACGCGTTGGTCAATGCTGTGGCCGTGCTTATCATCGCCTGTCCGTGTGCGCTCGGCCTGGCTACGCCGATGTCGATCATGGTCGCGGTCGGGCGTGGTGCGAACATGGGCGTGCTTTTCAAGGATGCCGAAGCCCTCGAAGTCTTGGGGAGAGTCAGGGCGCTCGTGGTTGATAAAACCGGGACCCTGACCGAAGGAAAACCAAGCGTGCTTAAGGTGGTGGCGCTCGCTCCTCATCAGGAGAACGAAGTCATATCGCTGGCAGCCGCGCTCGAACAACGCAGCGAACACCCATTGGCAGGCGCTGTCGTGCGCGCAGCCGGTCAGACGACCTTGACCGAGGTGGAGAATTTTGAATCGTCTCCCGGTGGAGGCGTGCAGGGCTCAGTGACAGGCCAGAGGGTCGTGGTAGGAAAGCGTGCGCTTCTGGAGAGATCGGCGGTTCGCAGCCTTCAGCAACTTGATACCCTCGCGAACGAACTTCAGCGGGAGGGACACACTGTCGTCTGGGTGGGGATCGAAGGTGAGGCGGCAGGTCTCCTCGCCATTTCGGATCCGATCAAGTCCAGCACGCCGGAAGCCGTTGAAAATCTACATCACGCCGGCCTCAAAATTATCATGCTGACGGGCGACAACAAGGAGACCGCACGCCAAGTTGCCAGCCGACTGAAGATAGACGACATAGTCGCCGAGATAACTCCTGCGGAGAAGCAGGCGAAAGTGTTCGAGTTCAAGACCCGCGAAGGCGTGGTGGCGATGGCCGGTGACGGTGTCAACGATGCTCCCGCGCTCGCCTCGGCTGATGTGGGTATTGCCATGGGCACCGGAACCGACGTGGCGATGCATAGCGCCGGTGTCACGCTCGTGAAAGGGGATCTTCGGGGCATCGTCCAAGCCATCGCCCTAAGTCGCGCTACCATGCGGAACATTCGACAAAATTTGTGGTTCGCATTTCTCTATAACGGACTCGGTGTGCCGATTGCGGCTGGCGTTCTCTATCCTTTCTTTGGCCTGCTGCTCAGCCCGATCTTTGCGAGCGCGGCGATGGCCTTGAGCAGCGTCTCGGTCATTACGAATGCACTCCGACTAAAAAAGGTTCCGCTATGAAAGTACTGCGCGCGCCCTTGTTTCGATGGCTGGCGCACGGACGGCGGGGTTATTTCGCCCTCGCGCTCAGTGCGATGGCCACGCTCTTGGTCGCAGGCGTTTCCTGCTCGAAGGGGCCGGAGTCGGAGCGGAAGGTCAAGATGTATCAAAGCCCGATGCACCCGTGGATTACATCGGAGAAGCCGGGCAACTGCACGATCTGCGGGATGACGCTAGTCCCGGTCTATGAGGGAGAGTCGGTATCGAGGTGGATCCAGGGATTGTCGCTCTGAATCCTCGCTCAGTTGATGTGCTTGCCGTGACAACCGTTCCGGTTCGCCGGCTGGACCTAACGAAGTCACTGCGATTTAGCGGAATTCTTGAGGATGATGAAAATATCCACCGCATTATCGCCGCATTCTATGACGGCAGAATAGATCAGATCTACGTGGAACACGTCGGGCAACATGTCGAGAAAGGCCAGCCTCTTGCTGCAATTTACAGTCCCGAACTGCTTTACGTTGTTCGGGAATATCAAAACGCGATGCGGAGTGGAGACCCAGCGGTGGCAAGAAACTCGGCGCAGCGCCTCGTTCAGTATGGGCTCAGTGTAGAGCAGTTCGCACCTTTGGCCAAGCAGCCGGAAAACGTTTACACTATTGACTTGCTGGCGCCGATCAGTGGCACGGTGTTGGTCAAAAAGGCCTTCAAAGGCCAGTACATCAAGACCGGCGAGCCCCTCTTCGAGATGGGCAATCTTTCCCGCCTCTGGTTCCATGCTGAGGTCTACGAGCGTGATCTGCCCGACATCCGGATCGGTCAGAAAGCGATCTTGACAACACCTACTGTGCCAGGCCGCACGTTCGAAGGAACTGTCACTTTTATCGACCCGAACTTCGATGCGCGAACGCGCAGTACTAAGGTCCGCATCGAAGTGGACAATCCGCCTGTGAGCGGCGAACAACATGGCCTCCGCGTCCTGCCTCATCGCGCCTACGGGGAGGCCGAGATCGCGGCGAACATTGGTGAGACCCTTGTCATTCCAAGATCCGCTATGCTGCGCGACGGCAGGCGCTCCGTCGTGTATGTGGAAAGATCTCCGGGAGCGTACGAACAACGATCCGTCAAGACCGGGAGAGTTGGCGATGAGGGAATTGAGATCCTTAGCGGATTGACGGAAGGCGAACGGGTTGTGGCGCAGGGAAATCTTATGATTGACGCGGAGGCACAATTGCGCGGGTCGGTTGCCGCTCCGCAGTCGATGAACACCTTGAGCAAACCTGTCGTTGAAGAGTTCCTCAGACAACTGGCCCAGGTTTCCGAAGCCTTGGCGGCGGATGATCAAGTTGCCGCCGTCCAGGCAGGTCAAAAGTTACAAGAACTAGCGGCCTCGATTGACAAGACCGGTGAGCCGCAGATCGATGGACTCATCGCGCAATTGAAGCAGATTCCCAAGATTTCTGCGGCCACCGATCTGAAAGCTCTACGCCAGGCGTTCCTTCCTTGGAGCACGGCGGGTGCGGATCTCGCCCTTGCCATCAAGCGGGGAGGGCAGGCTTCGGACGTCACAGTCTTCGAATGTCCGATGACAGGCGACAGCTTTCCCGGGGCGCCCTCCAAGGCGAAGTGGGTTCAATCCGGCTTCGAACTTCGTAATCCCTACTTTGGCGCAGAAATGCTGAGCTGTGGAGCGGAGGTAAAGCCTTGAGGACCGCCAGCGGGAGCGCAGCTCCAGCCGGTCCGCCGGAGGGAATTGCGCCGCCCGGCAGCATTATCTCATGGTTAATCGACTGGTCGCTGAGGAACCGCTTCCTCGTTGCGTGCGGCACGCTGCTAATTGTTGCATGGGGTATTTGGGCAGTGCGCCACACCCCGGTCGATGCCATTCCGGATCTCAGCGAGAACCAGGTGATCGTCTTTGCGGATTGGTCCGGTCGCAGCCCGCAGGAGGTCGAAGATCAGGTGACTTACCCGCTTTCCACAAACCTGCAAGGTCTGGCGGGAGTGAAAGAGGTCCGCGCCTCTTCGATGTTTGGTTTTTCGCTCCTGACGGTAGTTTTCGACGACAGCCTCGACAA
>DATLIT010000210.1:0-3977 GCA_035539295.1 Terrimicrobiaceae bacterium
TTACCAGCGAGACGGATGCAGAGGGTCGCTTTGATCCGCAGCATGGCGTTGCGACGCCGCTCGTAGGGCGGGCGGAGGAGCTCGAGCTTTTAATGCAATACTGGCAGCTGGCTCAAGCCCGAAAGGGGCAGGCGGTTCTGCTGTCGGGCGAACCAGGCATTGGCAAGTCGCGGTTGATCGCTGCGCTCCTTGAGCGGCTGGACGCCACGCCGCACACGCGGCTGCGCTATTTCTGCTCCCCCTATCATGTGAACAGCGCGCTCCACCCTGTGATCAACCAGCTCAAACGTAGTGCAGGACTGCGTCGCGAGGACAGCACGGACGCGATGCTGGATAAGCTCGAAACCTTGTCGCGCCAGGCCGTCTCCGATATCGCCGAAGTATGCCCCTTGCTGGCCGAGCTACTCTCGATCGACTCGAGTGGTCGCTATGCGCCCCTGCAGCTGACGGCACAGGCGCGGAAGGCCCGAACCCTGAGCGCGCTGATCCAGCTACTCGAGGGGTTAGCGACGCGGCAGCCGGTCATGGTGCTCTTCGAGGATGCGCATTGGATCGATCCCACGACGAGCGAATGGCTCGACATGCTGATCGACAAACTTCAGGTCCTGCCAGTGTTCCTGATCGTTACCTTCCGGCCCGAGTTTCAGCCGCGCTGGACGCTGTCCTTACATGTCGCCGCGCTGTCGCTGAATCGCCTCGGGCGCGATCAGGGAGCAGCGATCCTCGATCGTGTAGCCGGCGGCAAGAGCCTGCCGCTCGAAGTTAGGAACCAGATCCTGGCCAAAACAGAAGGCATACCCCTGTTCATCGAGGAACTGACCAAGACTGTTCTGGAGTCCAGCCTCCTTGTCGATGAGGGCGATCACTATGTGTTGTCCGGCCCGTTGCCCTCCCTCGCGATCCCATCGACGCTGCAGGATTCTTTGATGGCCCGCCTCGACCGGCTTTCTCCGGCTAAGGAGGTGGCCCAGATCGGCGCCTGCATTGGCCGCGTCTTCCACCATCGACTGCTGGTCGCCGTGACCGGTTCCGATAGCGCCACGCTCGAAGGCGCCCTGCAGCAACTTGAAAAGTCCGAACTCGTTTATCGACGCGGAATCGCGCCCGAAGCGACCTACACGTTCAAGCATGCGCTGGTGCAGGATACCGCCTATCAGAGCATGCTCAAGAGCCGTAAGCAGCAGATGCACGCCGGGATAGCGTCAACGCTGGAGTCGCAGTTCCCAGAGATCGGCGAGGCCGAGCCTGAAACATTGGCGCACCATTACTGGCCTGGCGGAGCAGGCTGTAGACTATTGGCTGAAGGCCGGACAGCAAGCCCTCAAACGATCGGCCAATCCCGAGGCGATTGCCCACTTAAGCAAGGGACTTGAACTGATTGCATCCTTGCCGGATAGCCAGGGCCGCCTTCGGCAGGAGATTCATCTCCAGACTGCATTGGGCGTGACCCTGATGGCAGCCAAGGGCTTTGCCGCGCCGGACGTCCTCCAGGCCTTTTCTAAGGCCCGCATACTTTGCGAGAAACTGGGCGACCAAAACGAGTTGTTCGTCGCCCTTTGCGGTGAAGCCTCGTACCACATGATTTCCGGCAATCTGCTCGCCGCTGACGAACTCGGCCGTCAATGTCTCGAACTTGCCCGCGCTTCCGGCGATCCAGCCTTGCTCCTCGAAGCACATCATCGGCAGTGGGCCACCAAGTTCTTCATGGGAGACTATGCTGCCGCGCAACGCCATACTGAACATGGGATCGCCACCTATGATCCGGATCGCCACCATCAATTGACCTACATTTACACCGGGCACGATCCGGGTGTCTGCTGCAGGTACTTTTCCGCAATGATGCTCTGGCTCCGCGGCTATTCCGACCAGGCCCTTGTCCGTTGCGAAGAGGCCATGGCGTTGGCGGACCGAGTGTCTCATCCTTTCAGCATGGCCCTGGCGCAATTGCACTGCAGCTATGTTCATCTCTTCCGGCGCGAACCCGATGAGGTACGCCGAAGGGTGGACAAATGGATCGCGTTATCAAAGGAATTCGGCCTGTCGCCCACAATGGTGGCCGACGGCAGGTTCCAACTCGGCTGGGCGCTAGCCGAGGAGGGACACGCGGCGGAAGGCGTTAGAGAGATGCGCGAGGCGATTGCGGCCATCGCAGCAACCGGCACGGCAATTGGAAGGCAATATCTTCTCTGCGTTCTCGCGCGTGCGTGTGGGGAGTCTGGAGAAGCGAGCGAGGGACTGAGCCTTTTGGAGAGAGCGTTGGGGATCGCAAGGTCCGGCGCCAAGTATCAATTCCCTGAACTTCTCCGCGCCAAAGGGGACCTCCTTTTGCGGCTGAACCCGCACGACGATGCCGCCGAAAGTTGGCTCCGGCAGGCCCTGATGGCGGCCCGTGATGAAGGCACGAAATCCCTTGAACTGCGCGCCGCTCTCAGTCTCGCGCGACTGTATCGCGCACATCAGCGAGAAAGGGAGGCTCGCGACGTGCTCGCCCCCATCTATGCTTGGTTCACCGAAGGATTCGCTACTCGCGATCTCGTCCAAGCAAAAGACTTGCTCGATCAACTACGTTAGAAAAATTGCACACCCATTCGGAGAGCAGGCTAAGGCAGGAATTGGCAGATCGAATGCCCGCAGGCGTCAGAATCACTTCCGTATGAAACTCCCGCAACTCGTCTCTCGACAGTCCGCTCTTCTGCGCTTGCGCGGCTTTCAGTTCTGGGTCACTGCGGGCACCGAAGAACACTCTTACCGGGTGACCCCAGCCTCTTGAGTCCCTCGAGCCAATTGAAGGTCAGCTTGGAGTTGGGCGTTTTTCTCCTCAAGCTCAGCAATCGTGGTTTTGAGCCGATCGCGTTCCTCTTCCATGGCATCCTGCATGGACTTCATCGCCGTGAAGTCTTTATTGATTCCGCAGATTCCGATGACCTCCCCGCGGGTATCCAGAAGCGGCATTTTGGTCGTGTAGTCCCAGGAGATTCTGCCATCACGGCGAACAAGTCTTTCGATTTTTCCCACGAGCGGTTCTCTCGTCTTCATGATCCTCTGCTCGTCTGCCGCAGTCCCTCTTGCTGTCTCCACCGACCAAAAGTCGAAGTCGGTTTTCCCGATGAGGTCCTTCGCACTTGAGGCGCCAAGCAGTTCAGCGACCGCACGGCTCGCGCGAAGAAACCTTCCGCGTCGATCCTTAAAGTAAATCTGGTCCGGCGTGTTCTCGAGTAGAAAGTCGAAGATGTCGAGTGGGTCGTGCTCTTGCGCAGCTGAATTATCATGACAATTCACCTGCCTGGCGCCGCACTCACGCAGGATCTCCATGACTTGCTCGGCTCGCACAGTGTCGGTTTTAACCAAGACGAACCGGCCATTTTCAGAGAAGGTCGTGGCATAGGCCTCGATCACCTTGTTCGGCAAGTCACAATCTGCAAGACGGGCTTTAAAGGCCCGGGCGACACGATGCCTGCCCCGCTTGGTTAATAACTCGGTGCTGCCCCAGGACACCGCCGGACCATAGCCCGACCAAAAGACTACCGAACCGAAGCTGCCTGGCTCTTCGGCCACGATGGCCTGATCGTAAACAGTGTATTTAAATCCAGCGTGAGCCAGTCTCCCGACCGATTTGTCCAAGTCTCGCTCATTGTCGAAGATCCCTACTATGGTCGTCATCAGAAGTGCGATTAACCGAGCCTATCGGGTTCATCTAGGTACAAAGGCAATGAAAGCGCGGAGTTTCTGAGTTTCTCGAAAAATTGTTGGCGAGCGTGCCGAGCTCTCGTCTTGCCGAGCGCGGATTCATTTACGGCCGCACCAAGATCGTTGACCATCTGGCCAAGGAGCTGATTGAGAGTATCGGGGTTCAGTGATGATTTACCGGCGCTAGCCGGCGCTTCACATTGGGTTGTTTTCATTTCCGGGTTTTCCATCTTGGTTGGGGCGCGCAGGGGCGAGTTGACCATCCCTCGAGGCGATCGGGAAGCGCCCAA
>DATLIT010000211.1:0-5193 GCA_035539295.1 Terrimicrobiaceae bacterium
GATCGCTGCGCACCTGCGCCCACGCCTCATTTCGCTCGGTCCAGACGCGAACCTGAAAGGCGGCCGCAGTGGCCGTAATGCTGACAACGTGCACTTGCGGCGGCGGTTCTTCGGCGACATCGGGATGATCGGTCGCAATCCTCTTGAGCAAGTCGGCGACGTGATGCAGGTCCGCGCTCGCGGCCACGCTGACAGACACCTCAACTGCCCGTCCTCGGTCCGAGAGGGTCCAGTTGGTAACCTGGCCCGAAATGAGGAGTCCGTTTGGGACGATAACCTCCGAACCGTTCGTCGTTCGAATAATGCTTGCACGAATGCCGATGCGGCGAACTTCCCCGATATTTCCGCCCACTTCGATGATGTCGCCGATGTTGATCGGACGCTCGAACAACAAAATGAGACCCGAGACGAAGTTGTTGATGACGTTTTGCAACCCAAATCCGACTCCAACGCTGAAGGCCCCAGCTAGAATTGTAATTTTCGTCAGGTCGATGCCAAGAGCTCCCAAGGCCAAAAAGAAACCCAGCAGCAAGATGGCATAATGGAGCATCGTCGAGATAGCGTAGGGAATGCCACGTTCGAGCGCCAAGTGGCCGTAGACATCCTCCTCGAGCACGAAACGGACGAAGCGCGAAACGAGCACAGATGCCCAGATCGCGAGTAGGAAGGCGAGAACGCTTCCCAGCGAAATACTAAGAGAACCAATGGTAAGACTCGCAGTGAGACCTGCTCGTAGCCCAGTCATCACAGGAGCCACGAGACCGAAAAACCCGAGCAGCAAGTGCAGCCAAAAGAAGACGGCGAGAAATTGCAGCACTACCGAGCTGCGTTGCTTGAGCAGCTCGCGGTGCAGGCTGACAACACGCAGCGAGGCGAGCGGCTGCATCTCGAGTGCAATGATGATCAACCCCTCCAGGATCCGGACGACTGTGTAGAGCAGAGCCGCTATATACACGTTCCTCAGGAAAATCATTCCAATGAGGTACCCCAAATCGACGTAACCAAAGACGTCCGCGAACGCCGCCGCAGGTAGAAGGACAACACCAAGCAAGGCGATCACACGCATCGCTTTCATGAGTCGAGCGCTCATCCCGGCCGTTGTCCTATTGAGATGACCGCTTCTCAGCAGCCAAATGAGGAACAGAGACCCGCCGAGCATTTGCACGAGAAACAACAGCCTGGCGAAGTCGGATAGCGAAGCCACCAGCAGCCTCAGCTGATCCATGAAATACATGATAACCAGCCAGTAGAGAATCGGAGCTAAAGTCCGATCTAAGATCCGTCGAAGAATCGCGATGGTTGGGATCAGGGCAACGCTGCCCAAGACGGCCTGGAGCAAACGTGGAGCCTGTGGATAGATTAAGGGGCTGCCGAGAACGCTCAGCACAAATGCGGTCGAAACCGGCAAATCAAGGATCGGTAGAGCTCGCCGGAGATCTGGTTTCGCTCGGGCCAACTCTCTTATCCCATGACGCGATCTTTGAACAATCCACGCAATCAACACCACAACCAGCGCATGAATGACAAATGAGAACGGCAACCGTTCGCCAAATGCCGTCGCCGCTTTCCATTGCGATATAAAAGATTGACTGCTCTGCACCTGCCACTCCGGGCCAAAACCACCCGTAAGCCTCCAAATCGGCGGGCTATCCCTGACGAGAAGGTCTCGCAAAGCCTGGATCTGCGACTGCTCGACAGCCGCCAGGGTCCGACGGATTCGGGTTTCCTCGTCGGAAATTTGACCGAGCAACGTGAGAACTCGCGCGCGGGTCGCCTCAACCGAAGCACGCCTTTGCGCTATCGAGTCAAGGGCGTTTTGCAAAGATTGCACGGGAACGTTGCCCTGCTTGGCCGCCTCCAAAGTCTTATTCCATGTCTTGGCTAGTCGATCCAGATTCGCCAACTCCTGCTCGAGACTCGTCGCCTGTTGAGTAAGCTCCCGAGCCAGCACCGAAAGGTTGCGGCTAAAATCCTCCCAGGTGAGCTTAATGCGGTACAAGACATCGAGGGACGGATGGGTACTAAGAAGCTTGGTATCCTCAGCCAATCTCGGGTTGAGCTCGCCATTCAATTGCCAAAGCCGAGCGACAATAGAATCCGTGTTGGCCAGAACCCTCGCAGCGCTCGAGTCGATCTCTTCAAGGGTTGTTGTCGTCGCCTGCTTCTCGGCAAGGACATCGGCCAAGGGGATCGGCGTGGGTTCAGGTGTCGCTTTCGGTACCGGTGAAGACTTTGGATCGGCAGGTGTTTCAGCGATGGCCCAAGTAAAGACGAATAGAAGGACGCCTCCGGCTATCAGACGCGTCACAGCAGCAAGCATTGGGAATCGCGGGAGAAAAACTCGCCTCCGGTGAGTTTCCCGAGCATGGTGGAGTAAAGGCATGTTCTGGACCGCTCAATCGTGGCCAATGTTCGGCCGGAAGACCACTTGATTTTCCTCGCTCGTGCCGCCTCAAAAGAACTTCTCGAATCATGCAGATCCTCATCGCTCCGGACAAATTCAAGGAATCGTTGACCGCACAAGAGGTGGCCAATGCCATCCGCGATGGCCTCGGGACGGTACTCTCGCAGGCAAGCTTTGATATTGTTCCAGTGGCCGACGGGGGTGAGGGAACAGCGGGCATTTTCCTTGGGGCGTTGGGCGGCGAATGGGTGGAAGCCGCGACGCATGATGCTCTTGGGCGTCCCATCACCGCTTCCTACGCATGGATGGGCGATCAAAAGCTCGCCGTCATTGAAATGAGCGCCGCGTCGGGGCTTTGGCGGATCGAGTCCAATCAACGCGATCCCTTGCGTGCTCACACGCTCGGCACAGGCGAGTTGATCGCGGACGCGATTGCTCGCGGAGCGGAGCAGCTCCTTGTGGGCTTGGGCGGAAGTGCCACGAACGACGCTGGAGTCGGGATGGCCAGCGCGCTGGGTTGGAAGTTCCTTGATGCGGCCAATAACACACTGGCCCCGTCTCCAGCAGAGTTTCGTAAAATCAGCAAAATCGTCCCACCGGGCAGGCCGCTTTCCTGCCGTGTGACTGGTCTTTGCGATGTCAATAATCCGCTCCTGGGCGCGGCTGGAGCCACGAGGACGTTCGGCCCACAAAAGGGCGCATCGTCCGAGATGCTTGCCACTTTGGAGGAGTCCCTGGCTCATATGGCTCTCCTGTGCAGCGACCAATTTGGAAAGGATTTGAGCCTTGTTCCTGGGGCCGGCGCCGCTGGGGGACTCGGTTTTGGCTTGCTCACGTTCTTGCAGGCGACGCTGGAATCGGGTTTCAACGCGATCTCACGCCTTGTGGATTTAGAGAGCCGGGTGTTGGCGGCAGATCTTGTTATCACTGGCGAAGGACGGCTGGACGCTCAGTCGCTCCAAGGCAAGGCCCCATTCGAAATCTCCCAACTGGCGCAGCGGCACGGGAAGCCGGTTATCGGCTTCGCCGGCATCATCGAAGGTGAGCTGCCAGGCTTTGACGCCTGCATTCCAATCGCAAACGGACCCTTGACGCTCGAAGAGTCTCGCGCCCGCGCGGCAGAACTGTTGCGTGCGGCGGCGAAAAGAACCGCTCGTCTCCTGAAAATCACCCTATGAACCAGAAAATCGCATTGCTATTTGCCGGCCAAGGCGCCCAGGCCGTTGGCATGGGCAAGGATTTGGCCGCGGAGTTCCCTGTCGCCGCGAGCCTTTTCAAACAGGCGAACGAGATACTCGGCTTCGGACTCTCTCGGACGGCCTTCGAGGGTCCAGCCGACGAGCTGACCAAAACGTCCGTCTGCCAGCCCGCCCTCTACGTGCACGGATTGGCCTGCCTGGCCGTGCTTAAAGAGAAGCTGCCACAGTTTGTTTTTCATGCCGCCGCAGGGCTGTCACTTGGGGAGTTCACGGCCCATTCCGCCGCGGGAACCTTCGATTTTCACAGCGGGTTGGACCTGGTCGCAAAGCGCTCCCAGGCGATGCAGGAAGCTTGTGAAAACACGCACGGCAGTATGGCCGCAATCATCGGAGGCACCGAAGAGCAAGTTCGCGAACTGGCGTCCGCCGCTGGTGTCGACGTCGCCAATCTCAATAGCCCGGGACAAATCGTGCTCTCAGGCGAGGCGGCCAAAATTGCCCAAGCGGTCTCGCTCGCACGAGATTATGGCGCTCGAAAAGCCGTGGAACTCCAGGTGGCCGGCGCCTTTCACTCGCACTTGATGGAAAGCGCCTACCTCCAACTGCAAAAGGTTTTGGCCGATACCTCGATCAAGTCTCCAGACGTGCCGGTGGTTTGCAATGTCGATGCACAGGCCGTCAGTGAACCCGAAGCCATCCGGCGGACTCTCGCGCAGCAAGTCACCGGCAGCGTGCGTTGGATCGAGAGTGTTAGCTATCTGCTCGATCATCTTGATTGCACCCAGTTCATCGAACTCGGCCCAGGCGGCGTTCTGGCCGGGCTCGTCGGCCGGATTCGCAAAGGCACGCCCGTCACTTCGATATCCGACGTCGCCAGCCTGACGGACGCTCTGAAAGTGCTGTCGTAGATCCACGCCTCACTTTACTCGCGCCGCTTAGTGACCTGTCAGTTGGGAGGATGCGCACTTGAAGCCGATCAATTTATCTGTGAAATTGCACCATGACAGCTGTCGCCACGGACATCGTTGAAGAGATTCTCGATCTGAAGGAGAGGCGTAATGCGGTTATCCTTGCCCACAACTATCAGGTCGGACCCATCCAGGATCTCGCGGATTTCGTCGGCGATTCGCTCGGCTTGAGCTACAAGGCTTCAGAAACAGAGGCCGAGGTCATCGCCTTTTGTGGAGTGCACTTCATGGGGGAGACCGCAAAAATTATCAATCCGACGAAGAAAGTCGTAATCCCCGACATGGATGCGGGCTGCTCACTATCGGACTCGTGCCCGCCGGAAGATCTGGCCGCCTTTCTCACTGCGAATCGAGCGAAGAATTACTACGTGATTGCCTACATCAACTGCAGCGCAGGTGTTAAGGCACTTGCGGACGTCATTTGCACGAGTGGTAATGCCGTCAAAATCGTGGAGAGCGCTCCGAAGGATCGCCCCATTCTCTTTGTGCCCGACCAGAATCTGGGCTCGTGGGTCATGGAGAAAACAGGCCGAAAGATGGACCTCTGGCAGGGGAACTGTTACGTGCATGTCGAGTTCACGCGCAATAGCATCGCCTCGATCCGCAGGCAGTATCCCAACGC
>DATLIT010000212.1:0-2861 GCA_035539295.1 Terrimicrobiaceae bacterium
CTCGCGCTGCTGAGCGGCTGCTCGCCGTCGCTGTTCCGGAAGCCGGCGACGCCGCCACCTCACGCCTTTATCTCATATCGGCCTCCGAAGCCCGGGGACAAGTCGCTTCGGCTCGGTGTCAAAGATTTGATCGACATGAAGGGAGAGGTGACCTCCGCGGGATCCGAGTATCTCTACAAGCACGCGAAGCCCGCAAAAGAGGACGCTGCGTGCTTGCGACTCGCGCGCAGGAAAGGCGTCACCATTGTTGGCAAAACCAATCTGAGCGAGTTCGCCGTAGGGGTGTCCGGTTCAAACGATTATTTTGGAACGCCGATCAACCCTATAGCCAAGGATCGCGTTCCAGGAGGATCATCGAGCGGCTCCGCGGTCGCCGTAGGTCTTGACCTAGCCGATGTCGCGCTCGGAACTGACACGGCAGGCTCGATTCGTGTGCCTGCAGCCTGTTGCGGGGTGGCTGGCTTGAAGACAACATTCGGGTTGATCCCGATCAAAGGCGTTTACCCGATCGCTCCCAATTATCTCGACACAGTTGGACCCATGGCCAAAAACGTGAACGGCTTGGTCAAGGGCATGGAGCTCTTACAAGATGATTTTGGCGCTCTTTACGCGCGGGCCAAGGCGGCGAAACCCTTTGCCCGACAAATTCGGATAGGCCTGCTCAAAGTCCCCGGCACCGACTCAGCCATTGATAGGGCAATTGAGCAAAGGCTCGTGGAACGAGGATTTCAGGTCGTGCCATTGGGCCAGGAATTTCTGAAAGAGTGGAAGCAAGCGCAGCGCGACGGCAACCTCGTGGCAGCCGCTGCCACGTGGTATAACAATCAGCGTCTCCGCCGCGAAAAGGGCGTGGGATTGCGGGCTCGACTGGCGATTCTGCTGGGAGATATTGTTTTCTCCATCAAGTACAGCGACGAAGCAAAACGTCAACAGGCCATCGCACGCCGGGACGGATGGCGGAATACTTTGCGTAGGACCTTCCAGGAAGTTGACGCCATCGCGCTTCCTGTTCTGAGGAGAGCTCCGCTAAAACGAAACGTGGTTTTTCCGGGGTTATTTGAAGGGCACTTTCTTAGAATTCAAAACACCGTCGCAGTAAACTACGCTGGTGTGCCCGCCTTGGCGCTGCCCATTCCCCTGCCCAAAGCAAAGTTCCCGGTGACAAGCATTCAGCTAATCGGGCCAGCCAACAGCGAAGCGGCCCTGCTGAACATCGGACGCCTCATCGAGGGTCCAGATAATCGCAGGGCTGTTGCCGCAAGATAGGGGAACGCTTCGCTTCTAGACAGCTTCTGGCGGCAGGCGCACGGGCCTGCCTCGCCGAAGCTCATGCGATTCAATCGTCGTCGATCTCAATATCGTCGATTTCGACGCGATTAAGAATGCGGTCCTCACCCTCGGTGCTGTATTGCACTCTGACGGGGGCACCGACTTTCACGTGAGTGCGGACCTGTTCCTCTGTGAGCGGAGCTCCGCTGCGCGTTACGTAGGATATGTTTTCGCCGTATCGGTAGGTAACCGGGCCGGCGGTCTCCTTCACCACGAAGGCTGAGCCAGGTGCATACTCAGTAATGGTTCCTGTGCCCATGGTGGTGGTGGTGGTGGTCGTCGTCGTGGTGGTGCTCTGCGCAAAGACCACCGGAGTTGACATTGCACATACGATGCCGAGTAAGGTAGTTCTAATTTTCATAATTAATTGGGTTGCGGCCGTTTCCACATTTCGCACCGGGTGCAGACGGGGCGTGCCATCTTAGTTTGTATCTATGTCTGTTGCGGTTACCGGAGATCGTTTGCAGCCCGTTGCCGGGTGGTAGGAAGCGCTCTGACGATGCCATAGGGCCTTCCCCTAAGGGCTAGGTGCGAAGTTCAGCCGAAAGGCTGGCTCGAAGGGTACTAGTCCGCACTCGATCGCGGGATGCTCGTCTGCCGGAGGGCCTCAGGCGTAAACTCCGCATCGTCGAAACGGACGTCGTGCTTGATCCGCGAACCATCAAGCTCGGTTGTCGAATTTTTTCGCGGATCGCGAATGGTAAGGTTCGCGGGCAGTTGGCGTCCGATATCATCGGTCACCACATTCGAAGCTTTGATGCGCTGAGCCAGTTCACCGGAAGCCGAATATTTGTCGATGCGCAGGGGAATGAGGCGGCGGCTGTCGACCCAGGTCCGCACTTTGCTATAGGAGGAGCGAGCGGCCTTGCCGGGCTTTGACTCGAGGATATAGCAGGATACTCCATCGACCTCTTCGGTCCCGACGAGAGCCTGCTGCTCCCACGAGAAGAAGTTTTCGAGGAGATCCTCGTAGGAAAGCCCGCTGCCGAAGAATGCCTCCTTCATTTGGGACCCGTCGAGCGGACGCAAATTATTGGGAGGGACAAAGACTGCCCCTGTCGCAGAGCGGCCGCTTACTTTCTGGAGCAGGACGCCTTCTCCCTTTCTCTCTTTCGGCCAAAGAATCTGGTAAACGACGTCCGTGCTGGTCTTGGAGCGGCGGCCCTTGATCTGGATTTGAAACGCGTTCTTAGCGGCAGGCTCGCTCACGACCATGCGCAAACGCACATAAGAAGAGCCGTCCTGTTGCCAGGCATTCAAGCGAGCAGCCAAGTCGCTGGCAGAAATCGTGGAGGGAACCGATTCGGCAGCTACGACACAATGGCTCGGGACTGTCAGGTAAACAATTGTAAGAAGGCGAAAGATCATGCGGCATGTGGATTTCATAAAGGAATTCGCAATTGGAGCAGCGGTAGCCGTGGATTTCAGCCACGCAATACTGAGCCTGGCGCCAGACGGGAACTGTGCCACGCCGGGTAGACCCCGCTGATTACGCCGACACAAACCGCAATGACCACTGCCACGCCGAGGAG
>DATLIT010000213.1:0-4336 GCA_035539295.1 Terrimicrobiaceae bacterium
GATGTCGTCCTTGTGACCGTCGACAACTGCGTCGGCGCCCAGCTTCTTGACGAGCGCCACGCCGTCGCTGCCTGAAGCGACGGCGAAGACACGCGCACCCATACGCTTGGCAAGCTGTAGGGCGAGATGCCCGATGCCACCGCTAGCGCCGAAAATCAGGATCGACTCAGCGGCCTTGAGGCCCAGGGTGTCATCCAAGCCACGAAACGCAGTCATCGCGTCCACAGGCATCGCACCTGCCTGCTGGCTCGTCAATCTGCCAGGGATGCGCGAGACGTCGTCGACTTTGATAGCAGCGTACTCGGCGTAGCAACCGCCCTTGGGATTCACCAAGCTAAAAGCGTAAACGCGATCGCCCGGTTTGAGTTCCTTGACGTCATCACCTACAGCCGCGATGGTGCCCGCGCCATCGGAGCCGAGCACATAGGGGAACTTCGGCTCGATTCCGAATAGGGTAGCGAAGCCGCCCTCACGCTCGAACGGGTCCCATTTGCCCACGCCGGCCCACTCGACTTGGATCAGCACCTCGTTGAGGCCGACCTCGGGCACTGGAAGAGTTTGCAGTTTCATCGTCTCCAGACCGCCGAAACGATCGAGCGCGATTGCCTTCATGGTGCTCTGCGTTTTCTGGCTCATAGCGGGTTAACACTTAATACTCATTGAGTGGAGGCGAGGGGAGTTGAACCCGTGCCAAACCATACAAACCGCGCTATTTGATGCGGTTTGTCAGAATAAGCTAATCTTGCGCGTCATCAACACCGACGATCAGCGTGGGTTGGTAATAGACGCCCTTTAACGCCTACGGGTTCGCGTCCGCCTTATCCAAGTCTGGATCGCGAACAGCTTACCGGTGTGGCAAAGGTCTATGAAATCCTTCAGGTCAGATTCGAACAGGAGTCTAGTTCCTTCAATGCAACCGTGGTACTAACCCAAGACCATTGTATATCTTTTGATTGGAATAAGAGCGCTTGAATTTCCGGTGTTCCTAAATTTTCCTTAGTGATAACGGCTGCGCCGCTATCGATGACCGCAGGCACCGTTTCTCCGTTCATTTTGGCAACTACCGCCTGCACAGCCTCACGGCCCATTCTCCTGGGATTTTGGGCGACGAGTGCTTGAATCTCACCTCTTTTCAAGCCTTCAACGAGTCCCGGCGACGTGTCGAAGCCGACGAACTTCTTGCTGCCGGCTAGGTTATTCTGCTTGAGCGCAAGCAACATGCCGAAAGTGCTCGGTTCGTTGGAACAGAAAATTCCATCCGCCTCTTGGAGCTTGTCCAGCACATTCAACGCGGTTGAGTGTGCTTCGCTAATGGTCGTGCCGGAGTAGCGATTGTCGAGAATAACATGAATGTCGGAAAATTTTTGGATAGCCCCGAGGAAGCCCGCCTCCCGCTGATCCGTGCTAGCCGAACCTTCTTTATGGCGAAAGAGCACTACCTTGCCTTTGCCATCTAAAAGCTTTCCCAAGTGCTCGCCAGCCATTTCTCCAGCGCGGTGGTTGTTGGTCGATACGGTGCAGACAAAGTCTTTAGGGGGCTCACCCTTGAGCGCCGAATCCATAATCACCACAGGGATTCCCTTTTGCATGGCAGCGGCGACTGGACGCATGAGCGCTGTGTCATCAATCGGCGCCAGAACGATGCCGCCCACTCGCTCGGAAACGAATTGCTTAACGATTCGGATCTGCTGTTCGGGGTCGTTTTCCTTTAGAGAGCCCTTCCATATCATCTCCGCGCCAGCCTCTTTTGCGCCTTCACGCGCTCCCCCCTCAACCGCTTTCCAAAACCAGTGCGTCGTGCCCTTGGGAATTACAGCGATTGGATTCAATGGGAGAAGGGTTTACAGAGGATAGGGCTGAGCTTCGGGACTGTCCATATTCTTGTTAGCCAAGCTTTGGCGCCCGCGAGATGACCAGTCAAAGCCAAGTTCCGTTCCTCGCAGCGCAAAGCCGAGCCCGAAGACCGGGTTATTCCTTGCCCGCTGAACGACGCAACCCCCAAGTCGTGATTCTCTGCGCGCCGTCATCTCGAAACCGACTGCCGATTCGCTCGTTCTGCTCACGTCCGGGGACGATGGCTTTCTCACGCCAAGTTTGCGATTTCAGGAAAAAGACAGCGCAAAATGATGTCGCTGGAGCGCCAGGTGCGCGTTGTCGCGGGGCCTCGCTTTTCACCGCACCACTGCAGGGCTACTTCGTCAATCCGCCCGGGATCGCCCTATCAGGCTTCGTAGCGAGGGCCTCGTTCTGCAGGCATACGGATACCTGCGGCACGGGAATGCTGATCACCCGAATGCCTCGAATAACCGCTGCCCGCACCCTTACGTGATGCTCCTCGAAACTAACGAGGACTCACTTGACGAAATTTTTATCCCACCTGCGCAGTAGGCTTATCTCGTGGGCTGCCAGTCTTCCGGAGAGGCTTTGATCATTAATCCCGAACGCGACATACACCGCTATCGAGCAACTGGCCGCTGAGAAGCCAAAAGGCGAGCGCGCCTGGAGGGTGCAGATTTTGACTACCTATTTCCTAACTCGTCTAGCCGGCTTCGTGCAACAGCCTGGCCAACTGGCAAAACAATGAAGAAAATACGTTTTCGCTGCTCTACTCGCCCGGTCGGATGTGGTCGAAACGCGTCGCCCTTGAACCGAAATCACGCTGAAGGACGGATATTCTGATTCACGCGGAACAGGTTGAGCGGGTCAAATTTCTGTTTGAGCGCTACGAGCCGGTCGAAATTGTCACCATAGCTCGCCTTAACGCGCGCCTCACCTTCGTCGTCCATCATGAAGTTCACGTAGCCGCCGCCCGGGTTGAAAGGGTGCAAGGCTTCCCAATAGGCTTTGGCCCATTGCTTCAACGCCCCTGCCTTCTGGGGATTCGCATCGATTCCGGCGATGACCATCGACCAGGTCGCGTCCCTTGCACTCCAGGCCGTCTCATCCTTGCCGATGTCGTGGACGGCGCCATCGATCGGATAGAGATGCATCAGCGACAGCTCGCTCGGCGTATTCGCCGCCTGTGCGATGTGGGCGTCGATCGCCTCGTCGGGCAAAGCTTTCACGTAGTCGCCCTTCCAGTACCATTGCAGGCCCTTCGGTAGGAACGGATCGAACATGCCTTGCAGCGACGGAAACGGCATGACGCCCATCCAGTTGAACATCGGCGGAGGAAGGTCCTTGAGGATCGGCGCCATGGCCTTTTCGCCAAGCTCGGCCGAACCGTTGTAGCAGGAGACCAAGGCGCAGGCCCGCTTGCCCCAATGCTCGCGAGGGAAGGGATCGGTGGAGAGGACGGTCTTCAAGCCGAGGAATGAACCGAGTTCCTCGGGCGCGCTCGGCAGGAAATCGCGATATCGCTGCATGAGTGCGCGCGCGTGCTTCTGATCCGAGAAGATCGGTCCGGCATAGACCATGCTGACCGGGTGGGCCCGAAACAGGAAGCTCGTCACGACGCCGAAGTTTTCGCCGCCTCCTCGCAGTCCCCAGAGGAGATCAGAGTTCTCAGTCTCATTCGCGGTAATGAAGCTCCCGTCTGCCAGCACCACATCGGCCTCGATCAGGCTGTCGATGGTCAGGCCATATTTGCGGGTGAGGTAGCCGATCCCGCCGCCGAGAGTCAGGCCGGCAATGCCGGTCGTCGAGACGATCCCGGCTGGGACGGCTAGCCCGAACGGGTGCGTGGCGTGATCGACATCGCCCTGGGTACAACCAGGGCCCACCCGCACCCTGCGGGTTGCTGGGTCCATACGCGCACCTTTCATCATCGACGAATCGATGAC
Source organism: Terrimicrobiaceae bacterium (assembly GCA_035539295.1). GTDB lineage: Bacteria > Verrucomicrobiota > Verrucomicrobiia > Chthoniobacterales > Terrimicrobiaceae > DASTFP01. The sequence continues at coordinate 3,783 of DATLIT010000213.1, forward strand.
CAGCCCGTCGTCGCAACTCCCAAGTCCAGGTCAGTTGTGGCCGCCGTGTATGGCAATGAGGAGCTCATTGTCGCGGCCGAAGTTCACTGCCGTGATCACGTCGGCCACGTCCGCGCAGCGCGCGATCATGAGCGGTCGCTTGTCGATCATTCCGTTGTAGAGCTTGCGCGCGTCCTCGTAGTCGGGGTGGTCGCGCCCGATCAGCGTACCGCGAAGACTCTCGCCCAGTTTGGTCATGGCTTCCTCGCGCATGATTTCCTTTCTAAGCGCGCCGCCAGCGACACCCCATTTTCTTGATCTTTGTTGTTCATTGTTTTTCTCCGAATCATTCAGGCTGCGAGCAATTCTCTTTTGAGTGCTATTGGCGTGGCCTCTCTTGGTTCGACATGAATGGATGGAACGCCTGAAACACTCTCCTTGAAGCCTCCTGCACCGTTGATCGAGAGCCGACGGGCTAGAAGCAGGCTCGTGAAGAACAGAACCGCTGCTCCAAGCAAGGTATGACTTGTTCCAGCTATTGCCCCAGCCGAACCCCAGAGCACCCCTCCAAGCAC
>DATLIT010000214.1:0-6674 GCA_035539295.1 Terrimicrobiaceae bacterium
GGGGCACGAATTCGCGTCAGTTGGTTGGCCTAGGACGAAAGTGAATTTGTTTTGGAGGGTCACTGGATGGTTTCGCGGTGCGGTGTAATGAGTTGCTGAATATTCTCACTTTTCTCATGGAACTGCCACGTCGTCTATGCCACCCACCGAAGCAGGTCGCGGCACTCATCGACGAAGCTGCGAAGTCGGTTTATTAATGGACCGATCAACCACCTCTTCTCAGACATGACACCGACCTGGACAACCCGCCGCGACGAGAAGCGGCGTCGTCTTTCAGCCATCGAGCCGGAGATGCGCGGCTCCTTTCTCCCGACGAAAAAAATCGTGCCCGCCCTTGAAACGCTGGTTGCGAGTGGGGATCGGATCGTCATCGAAGGCGACAATCAAAAACAAGCCGATTTCCTGTCCCGGTCTCTCGCCAAGGTCGATCCCGAGCGGATTCGTGACCTGCATCTGATCATCTCGAGCATCAGCCGGCCCGAGCATCTCACGCTATTCGAGCTCGGCATTGCCGGTAAAGTGGACTTCGCCTTCGCCGGCCCGCAAAGCCTGCGGCTGGCGCAGCTGCTCGAGGATGGAAAACTCACCATTGGAGCTATTCATACCTATGTCGAGCTCTACGCCCGGCTGTTCGTGGATCTTTCGCCGAATGTCGTGCTGGTGTGTGCCGAGCAGGGTGACAAGGAGGGCAACATTTACACGGGCCCGAATACCGAGGACACGCCGGTGATCGTCGAGGCGGCCGCGTTTCACGATGGAATCGTCATTGTCCAGGTCAACGAGATCGTGGACAAGCTGCCTCGCGTCGACATTCCGGCGTCGTGGATCGACGTCGTCGTCGAAGCCGACCAGCCCTTCGCGGTCGAGCCGCTCTTTACGCGCGACCCGCGCCAGATCGACGAGCTGCAAATCTTGATCGGCATGCTGGTGATCCGCGGAATCTACGAGCGACATCAGGTTCGATCTCTCAACCACGGCATCGGGTTCGACACGGCGGCCATCGAATTGCTGCTCCCGACCTACGGCGAGTCGCTCGGGCTGCGCGGAAAGATCTGCGAGTATTGGGCGCTTAACCCGCATCCCACCCTGATCCCCGCGATTGAAAGCGGATGGGTCAAAGGAGTCCACTCTTTCGGAAGCGAGGTCGGGATGGACCGATATGTGGCCGCGCGTCCGGACATCTTTTTCACTGGGCGTGACGGAAGCCTCCGCTCCAATCGCGTTCTCTGCCAACTCGCCGGGCAATACGCCGTCGATGCCTTCATCGGATCCACCTTGCAAATGGACGCGGAGGCAAACTCGTCAACCGTTACCAGTGGACGCATCGCCGGCTTCGGCGGAGCACCGAACATGGGCCATGATCCGCATGGCCGACGCCATAGCAGCGCGGCGTGGCTCGATCTTATCACCGAGAAAAAACCGATCACTCACGGCAGGAAGATCGTTGCCCAGACCGTTGCGACTTTTCAGAAAGGCGGCGTTCCCGCGTTCGTGGAGACATTGGACGCCGTCGAGGTCGGCAAGCAGGCGGGGATGCCCATCGCACCCATCATGATTTACGGTGATGACGTCAGTCACATCGTCACGGAGGAAGGAATCGCCTACCTCTACAAGGCGGAAGGCCTGGAAGAGCGTCGCCGCGCCGTGGCCGCGGTGGCTGGTGTCAGTCCCGTAGGATTGAAAGCCAAGCCTTCCGAAACGGCTGCGCTTCGGAGCAAGGGAGTCGTTGGCTTTCCAGAGGATCTCGGTGTTCAGCGCTTGGAAGCGAAACGCTCTTTGTTGGCCGCACGGAGTATGGAGGACTTGGTCGCCTGGTCCGGCGGGTTGTATGTGCCACCGGCCAAATTTCGGAGCTGGTAAAATGAAACTGCCTCTGACATGGCCTGCCGGCCCGGCGTCCTCCTGCGAGAGATCAAGGAGTCCATCTCATCTGGCCCGACTCGCCCGTGAGGCATTGATCGCGGAGGCGGAGCTGACGCCCAAGCCCGGCCTGGTTGACCGCCGCAGCTCCGGCTCGCACACGGATCTTTCGCTCGCGCGAATGATGCGGTCGGCCCAGGCGATTGAGCCCTACTTTCGCAAAATGGCCGAAATATCGATAGGAAGCGCACCAAACGTCGAACTTCGTCAAAACCTTGGCGCGATCGGACGCCAGGCCGAACGCGCGATGTATACGGCAACCGAGGGAAGCAACTCGCACAAGGGTGCCATCTGGTCCCTGGGCCTGTTGATCTCCGCAGCCGCCATGCAATCTGGAACCGAAGCTCTGCATCTCGCACGGATCGCCGCAACGATCGCCTCACAAGAAGATCAGTATGCTCCGATCGAGGCGTCCCACGGAATCTTAGTGGCCAGGCGCTATGGAGTAGCCGGCGCCAGGCATGAAGCCACCACCGGTTTTCCCCGTGTCACCCGAATTGGCCTGCCCATCCTTCGAGCCAAACGCTCTGCGGGAGTGCCGGAAGTTTCCGCCCGGCTGGACGCTTTGCTTGGGATCATGTCCCAACTCACGGACACTTGTGTGCTTTATCGAGGAGGATGGCCGGCCCTGCGTTCCGTGCAACAGGGAGCCAAAGCCGTCATCGCGGCCGGAGGCTTCGAAACCGCCGTCGGACGCCGGAATTTCCTCGATCTCGACCTCAGGCTCCGCGCGCTGCACCTGTCGCCGGGGGGCAGCGCCGATCTCCTCGCGGCCACCCTGCTGCTCGATGCAATCGAGCGACAGGCCGCAGCGACGGCTGAACCCGAACCCGAAACCCTCCATGGAAACGATTGAACTCACTTATCCCGCCAAAAGACGCATTTCCAAACCTGCTCACATTGGCGTGGTCGGCTCTGGTGATCTCGAGGTGCTTCTCGAGCCGGCTGCAGAAATGACCACCCAGATCCGAATCTGCACAAGTGTCGATGGATTCTCGACCACGTGGCGCGCGGTTCTGGACCGGTTCGCCGCCGGCTACGACGGTGCCGCGCGTATCGAAATCAACGACGCCGGCGCAACTCCGGGTGTCGTCAGCCTGCGACTGGCACAGGCAGTGGAGGCTAGCGAAAAATGAATTCTTCGCTTGGTAGGCCGAACTTTCTGAACCGGCAGAGCTTCATCGAGTTGAATGCTCGGGAGCGAGCCAATGTCCTGATGGACGTCGGCTCGGCTCGCGAGTTTCTCGGTCCCTTCGATCGTATCGAATCTCCTTGGCTCGCGGCGCAAGGAATCACTCCGCAGGCGGACGACGGGTGTGTGGTCATCAAGGGGCGGATCGCCGGGCAGGCCGCCGTCGCCGTAGCCCTTGAGGGTGCCTTCCAAGGCGGAAGCATTGGCGAAGTTTCCGGTGCGAAGATGACCGCGGCACTTGAATTTGCCGCCGAAGACAACGCGCGCGGCATTCCGACGAGCGCGGTGATTCTCCTCGAAACTGGTGGCGTGCGACTGCAAGAGGCCAACCTTGGCCTCGCGGCGACTGCGGAGGTGATGAATGCGGTGCTCATGCTGCGCCGTCACGCCCCCGTCATTTGCCTGACGGCGGGAACGGTCGGTTGCTTCGGCGGAATGGGACTCGTCGCGGGGCTCGCGAGCTACGTCGTGATGACCCGAGAGGGACGGCTCGGCATGAATGGAGCGGAAGTCATCCAGGAGGAAAATGGCATCGAGGAGTTTGACCCGAGCGATCGGGCGTTGATCTGGGCCATTCACGGCGGTGAGCAACGCCAGGCACTCGGGCTGGTTGATGCGCTGGTGGAAGACGATGTCAACGCCATCGCCAGCGCCGTCCAGGCATTGATTCGAAAGGGGGTTCCCGCCACGCACCGCAGCTCCGAGATCGATCTCTATCGGCGCCGCATCCAGTCGCTCGATCCCTCACACCAATGGGAACCTCGCGAATTTCGAAACTGGTGGAGCAATCGCCTTGCGGAGGACAGACTATGAATGACTTTGCCGGCAAACGCGGTCGGGCCTGGTTTCACGCCTTGACCGGCCAGTCCCGACCAATGGAAGGGGATCCCGCATCCGTGCTTGTGGCCGATGCCGATCTCGGCGGCGACCGAGCGCGATTCCTGTGTGTCGTCCCCAATCCCGGCGGGCGCTTTCCGTGCGCCAGACACGGAGAAGTAGGACTTGAAGAAGCCTGGACCCTCGCCGCGCGCGTCCACGAAATCACACGACCGAACGGTTCAGGAGCAAAGCAGCCGATCGTCGCGCTGGTTGATCTCAAGAGCCAGGCGTATGGTCGGCGCGAGGAAATTGCCGCCATCTACCTGGCCGCCGCCGGAGCCGCGGACGCCTACGGGACGGCACGACTTGCCGGGCACCCGGTCATTTCGTTGGTCGTCGGACAAGCCCTCTCGGGCGGCTTTCTTACTCATGGCTACCAGGCAAATCGCATCCTCGCCTTCGATGATGCCGGGGTGATGATCCACGCGATGCATAAGGCCGCCGCGGCTCGCGTCACCCGACGATCGGTGAAAGATCTCGAAGCGCTCGCGAGCAAAATCGCTCCGATGTCCTATGACATTCGGGATTTCGCGAAACTCGGTCTGCTCCACAAACTCTTGCATCCGACAAATCCGGATTTGCCTACGCGCGAAGACGTCGCCATGGTCCAAGCTGAGCTCATTGCAGCCATCGAGGACGCGCGGGCAACCCCCGTTGACCTGCGAAACCGCCGCGAGTCAAAGGAAGCCGAAGCAACCAGACGCGCATCACGACTCGTCTATCAAAAACTCTCCGAGCAGTGGCATGGGCCGTCCGGAAAGATCTGATTCGAATTTCCGCGAAGCGCCGTGGAATGTGTCGCCTCAAGTTCACGACTTGCTGCAGATCGCCGGCCGCGCGTTGCCCGCGGTGCCCTCCTGGGTGAAATCTTGCCTCCGAGCAGACGGGTACGTCATCACCCGCCGATTTTCAAACACTGAGGATCAAATCCCGATCGGTATCTGCGGGAAGGAAAGACATCAACGATTCGCCACCTCCATTCCGCGGCGGCTTGTCAGGCGCATCGTCACCCCTCCGGAGCTCCTTCGGCTCGTGGATCGTCTTTCGAACAAATGCTTTCCCGCACTGCTTAGCCTGAAACTCCTCAAACAACGTTGGTTGGACTTGAAACTCCCATGGGGACCAATTGGCAGCGTGTCGCGCGAGCTGCTCATCGGAGCCTCGATCGTCAGCGCACATAGCGATCTCGACATCGTGATCCGCGCCGAGAAGCGATTCACGAAAGACGACGCACAATCGCTCGCAGCCAGCACGCTGGACCTTCCGGCACGCGTTGATATTCGGGTCGAAACTCCGTTTTGCGGATTCGGGCTGGCCGAGTTTGGCTGGAGGTGTCCGGGAGAAATTCTTCTGCGAACTCCGATCGGTCCGATTTTGGGAAGCGATCCGTGGGCGGAGCCGAGAAGGTGCTACCCGAAGTGAGCATCGCCTTCCTCTTTCCCGGACAGGGATCGCAAGCCCCGGGCATGCTCCACACCCTTCCGGATCGTCCGTGCGTGAGAGAAACTCTTCAGGAAGCCTCGGATTTCCTGAATCGGAACGTGCTGGAGATGGACAGTTCCGACGCTCTCCAGTCCACCGTAGCCGTTCAAATTGTTCTATTGGTCGCGGGAGTCGCGGTGGCGAGAGTCCTGCTCGAAAAGGGCGTCAAACCGCTGGCCGTTGCGGGCATGTCCGCCGGCGCCTTCTCCGCAGCGATCGCTTCGGAAACTTTGAAGTTTCGCGATGGCATTTGCCTCGTGCAAAAGCGCGCGGAAATGATGACCAGGCTTTACCCGGAAGGATATGGAGTCTCTGCGATCGTCGGACTTAACGAGAGCCAGGTTCAGCAGATCGTAGACCAAGTAAGTGTCAAGGATGATCCTGTGTTTATCGCCAATATTAACGCGCCGCGTCAGATCGTCATTTCCGGCTCCGATGCTGCGATGGGAAAAGTCCTGGAAATTGCACGCCATCGAGGGGCCCGCAAGGCCGTGCGTCTCGACGTGTCTGTCCCCTCGCATTGCCCCCTCCTCGCGCCGGTGGCGAAAGCACTCCGTTCCATGTCGGCGACTATGTTCCGCGGCGAGCCGCATTTGATCTACATTGCCAATGGGACCAGCCGCGCTTTGCGAAACGCCACGGCAATCGCAGAGGACGTAACTGGCAATGTCGCGCGAACGGTTCGCTGGCATGACGGCACGACCGTGCTCACGGAACTTGGTTGCCGATCATTCCTCGAAATGCCGCCCGGGCATGCCCTCGCGGATCTCGCCCGGGATGCCTTTCCGGACGTGAAAAGCATCTCGATCAGCCAGACGTCCCTCGACTATGCAATCGGCAATTCCTGAGCGGCCGTCGACCGATCATGCCTGGCGCAGAATCAGTGCGCTAGGTGGCGTGTCTTTGGAGGCGAGGCTGCTTTTAGGGGTCCCCATACTTCCCGGCAGCTTCGCAACGACTGCGGCGTTGCAGGCGACATCCTGGACGCGCTCGGACGTCATCCTGATGGGCAACGCACACGGGTGCAGGCACACGGGTGCTCTTGTCGCCTATCTGGTCGCGCGGCGGTCTACGCCAGGCAGTAAATTCGATTCCGCGGTGACGCCGGAACCGTAGCGTGAAGCCGCGCGGCTACGGGGCCGACGGGCGAAACGAGAGGGCGTCCAGCTGCCGATCAAGCAAAACGGGGCGTTTGGCGAAA
>DATLIT010000215.1:0-4711 GCA_035539295.1 Terrimicrobiaceae bacterium
GATCCACGCGCGGTACCCGAACCCGGCCCGGCAAATTTTGTCGATACGAGCACCCGGCCTTCAACTCCATTGCCGCTTCCCGCCTCAATTCAATTTCGAGGAAGCGCCGTCGCTCTGAACTCTGACGCCGCCTACCAGATCTTCGCACCGGACGGGACGCTCACCAAGGGCGATCCAGTGCGCCTGCGGCTCGTGGAGGCCGGCGAAGATACCGGCTCCGGACTCATCTATACCGGCCAACAGAGCTCGGGCCAGCCAGCCAACTATTACGACATCGTCGTCATAGGCGAGACCGGCCAGCCCAAAGTCGAGCGCCTCTAGTTCTATAGGGACGACCTCTGTCGACCTTCGACCGTTCAAACCTTTGTCGAGGCGTTTGTGCCAAACGCCTGTGGATTTCGCCGGGCGCTTGAGACAAGCGCCCCCCCCACAACAATCGCGCTCGTTGATGGTTGATCGCTGCGACACGGCGGGGAGCGCACGCGTCCTCGCGTGCAGTCTTCGACGTCCCGTCGAAGACACTCTCTTCTCCGAGGAGGTGCTGAAGTCCTGTGTCCGGCGAGACGCCGGACACCACACCAGGGACGGGTGTGCTCCCCATTTACGATGGCGTGCCTCGGACCGTCTTGCACGGCACTCGCGTGGTCTCATCTGCCAGGACGAAGAATTCGAGCGGCGTATGCCAAGCGGCGCTGTGGATTTCGCTGGGCGCTTGGCACCAGCGCGCCCATAAAAGGACCGCGGCAATGCGGAGATCTACGCTCGATTCAAGTCGTTGCGATGCTCATCGGCGACACGACCGAGCGAGTCTTGCTGCCTGGAAAAGCCGAAGGTCGAACAATGAGCTCGGGGGAGACCATGCGGCGTTGGCCCTTCTCAAAGAGCTCGCCGTCCATGCGCTGTTTCAACAGGGCCATCAGTTCGGTGCCGATCGCGAGATTTTTCTTGTCAACGGTGGCGACAGGACCCAGCGGCTCCCACTGCCGCGTCTCCATGTCGTCCCACATATTGTCGTAGCCGACGAGAAGCACATCGCGATTGGGTTGCTTCCCATGGACACGCAAAGCGGCGCAAAGATGCCCGATGATGGCGTCGCTGGGCGCCATGACGGCATCGACAGCGTTTGGCCCATGAAGGTGTTCGACCAGGTAGCCTGCCATGAGACGCGACTGAAGCTTGAAGTCTTCCTCGGTGTTATCAAAATTGTGGTAACCGGGGTCGAAAACCTCGACGGGAGGCAGCGGTTCGAGCCCCGCTTCCCGCATGGCTCGCTCGTAGCCGGCATTCCGCTGCGCAAGCCAGGGCTGCACCTCGGATGGGCCGCTCACGGCGAGTTGCCAGAAGCGCAGAATCCGTTTGCGCCCCTGGCTGATCAACCATTTGGTGAGTGCATGCGAACCGGCCTCATGGTCGGACGTGACCGCGTCGATCTCCGAAGCAAAGTGGGGGTTGTCGCGAGCGAGCCCCATGTCGCCATAAATAACAAACGGAATATTGCCCTCGCGAAGCGCCCGGCCGATATGCTCGCCAGATTTGTCCTGGACGACCCCGCACAAGACAATGGCTCCGCCCGGCCGCTCCATGATCAAGCGCTGGAGGAGATCTCCTGCGATCCGCTTGGGATGCACGGTCAGAGCATCGTACCCGGCCATGCGAACGGCATGAACCGCGCCGGCGAGGATGAAATTGATGTGCCACGTATTGTGCATCTTTTCGGAGAACTCATGCTGCGCGGGCGGCTCCATGATGAGCGCGATCGCGTCCGACAAAAAGGTCTTTTGCGGTTTGAGCGTTCCATTGACGATGCGACGCCGGCTCTCACAATGGATCATGCCCTGCCTCTCCAAATCCTCCAGCGCCAGGCGCACCGTTGTTCGCGATACATTGAGCTTCGAGGCCAATCGCATTTCCGAAGGAAGCCGAGAGCCGGCGGCCAGACGGCCGTCGGTGATCCATTCCTGAATGTGGCGAATGGCTCTCGCCCGAGGACTATTGTTGATGATTCCGAGGGTATCCGTCTTTTCCAGGGCCATAGGTATAAGAAAAATTTAAACCGCAATCGGTCTGTCGCCCCGGAGAGGACAAGGGAGAACGTATTCTTTTTGGACCATACTTTAGGGGGATCGATCGTTCCTGTTCACGCAAATGGCCGCTTCTCCAGTTGGCACCGAATTCCTCCGCGATCGACAGAAAACTCGCACCCTCTGCAAATAGCGCACATCCAACAGAAGGAGGGATATCTTACAAGCACACACAGAGGCAAACACTTTTTAAGGGCGGCTAATGGCTAGTATAGCATAGAAGCGGGACGCTTTGATTAGGAACTGAACACGCCCACGGGAATTCGGAAATACGGGATTACCGCACGCAGAAATCCTTTTTTTGTTTGACAGGTATGCAAATTGTTTCGTGATTGGTGGCGAAACATGTCAACTCCCTCCGTCTTGGAAATTTCGGAAGATATCTCTGCACGTAACCCCGCTTTGCGAGTCAGCCGGCGACCGATTCGGCCGGTCTCACCAGCGGAGCGGATTCAGTTCTCCGTCCGGAGCAAATCGACTCCTTTAAAGCATTACTGGAGCTTTTGCTCTACGGCGGGGCGAGCCAACGAGGGGTTGCGAGAAGGCTGGCGCGAGCATTTGCGGCTGACGGTAAAGCACTGTGGCACCCGCCGGCTGCGGTTTCACGGGCTCTTTCACGACGACATGTTTGCGTGCCGGCGCAATGGAAATGGTGAGCTAGTCTTCAATTTTCAATATATCGATGAGCTCTTCGATGCTTTGCTAGCGGCAAACGTTCGCCCGTTCGTGGAGTTGGGTTTTTTCCCCAAAGATTTGGCACCCGCCTCCGACATTCGGTGCTTTTGGTGGCAGGCGCACGTGACGCCGCCAGACGACCTTCATGAGTGGAGCCGCCTGGTCGAGAGCACGGTTGAACACTTCATTCACCGCTACGGCCGCGAAGAGGTCCGCAGCTGGTATTTCGAAGTTTGGAACGAGCCAAATCTTTGGTTCTTCTTTAATGCGACCAAGAGCAAGTATTTCGAGCTCTATCGCGCGACGGCGCTGGCGGTGAAAGGGGTCGATCGAGAGCTCAGAGTCGGAGGTCCCGCCACGAGTAACTTCGTTCCCGATGATCGCTTCGATGGAGAGCAACAGGAGGGCCACAAGGCGATCACCCATCAGCTGGAAGATCTTGGGAAGGTCGAATGGCGAGGAGTGTGGATCGAGGAGTTTCTTGACTATTGCGCAAAGGAAGGGCTGCCGGTCGATTTCGTCTCGACACATCCTTATCCGACGGACATTCCGTTCGGCCACGACGTCACCGGCATGCGCACGCGTCCCTCCGATGCGACATTGAGTGACCTCAAGTGGCTGCGCCGGGTGATTGACCAGAGCGCCTTCCCTACTGCCGAAATTCATTTGACCGAGTGGAGCACCAGTCCTTCGGCGCGGGATTTCACGCATGACTACCCCCAATCCGCCGCTTACATCCTGAAGACCAATATCGCGGCCGCCGGCTTGGTCGATACCCTGGCTTACTGGACGTTTACCGATGTGTTTGAAGAACACGGCGCGGGCGACGCTGCCTTCCATGGGGGCTTTGGGCTCATCAACTACCAAGGAATCGTCAAGCCTGCCTTCCACGCCTACCGCTTCCTTAACCAACTGGGGAGCGAAGAGATTTTTCGGAGCGATGGCTTTCTCGCCACGCGTTCGAAAGACAGGGACCACGTGCGCGCTGTTGTTTGCCATTATCCAGACCAGTACCCGGGGAGCCCCCCCTTTGCGATGTCGATGGAGGAGGCCGAGAAGATCCTGGCCATCGGCCAGCCAGCTGCCCGAAGCATCCAGATCGATGATCTTCCGCCGAACACTCCTTATCTCGTCGAGACAGTTGATGCGGAGCACGGTTTCGCGGTGCGTGCCTGGCAAGCAATGGGTCAGCCGCAATCACCCTCACCGGATCAACTCACCCTCCTTCGCGATCTCGGCTGGGCCACCCGGCGCGAGATTGTCAAGGTGGACGACGCGGGACTTTTGCACCTCGAGTTGAAACTTTCGCCTTGGGCGATTGCGCTTATTCGCGAGATCGCGTAAAGACGGTTCTTGAAAAGTTCAGAACAGCGCGGGACGGAGGGATTTCACGTTTTGCTGGTTGGCAATCGGGCAAGTATCAAATAAAGGGGAGCAATGAGGCTGTCCGGATCCCGGCGCGGGCCGCTTGTCTCCTCGATCGCCTGGCGGTTTAGTTTGCGTTCGGCGCGCCTGGCATTTTGCACGTTGCTGAACGTCGTCACCGGGGGAAGAGCCTGGAGCATGGCACCCCTGCTTTCGCAGCTTCGGGTGGAGCAGAAGATCGAAAAGGAGAATCAGCTCTACAGGGCGCAGCCGGGGCTGAGCGTTCCTTCTCCTCGGCAGAGCCTCCCGAAGTGACCATGACGGTCGCGCGTCATCTGGCGGGCTATACGAGTATAAGTGACCGTATTTGGCGCAGCCATTTCCTGTTCGGACTTTCTGGCTGGGCAAACTGCCGGCTGGCACCCACTCGGTAAGCTGGGATGGGCTTGATGAGAATGGCCAGCCGGTTGTTGAAGTGCAAAATGTCACGCCCGCAGAACTCGAGCGGTTGAAGCTCACCACAGCCACACCGGAACAACTGACAAGAACGCTTCCGATTAATCTGCTGCAAGTGGCGGTTGAAGCAGGCA
>DATLIT010000216.1:0-8629 GCA_035539295.1 Terrimicrobiaceae bacterium
AGCCAAAACGATCGTCATTGATTTCAGTTCGCCGAATGTGGCGAAGCCGATGCATGTCGGCCACATTCGGAGCACGATCCTTGGGGATTGCTTGGCGCGGGTGGCCCGCTTTCTCGGGCATCAGGTCATCACCGACAATCATCTGGGTGACTGGGGCACCCAATTCGGCAGGGTGATTTACGGATGGAAGCATCTGCTCGATGAGGCGGCGCTTGCAGCCAATGCCATCAGCGAGCTGGTTCGACTTTATCGCGAGGTAACGCTTCTCGAAGAGAGCCATGCCTCCGTGCGAACGGCGGTGCGCGAAGAGCTCGTCAAGCTGCAGGCAGGCGACCAAGAGAACATGGCGATCTGGCAGCGAACGGTCGAGCTATCATGGCGCGAATTCCAGAAGCTCTATGATCTACTTGGAGTTCGCTTCGACGAACGGTTTGGCGAAAGCTTTTACAACGACGCGCTGGCTCCATTGTGTGAACGGATGGCCGCAAGTGGGGTGGCTGAGATCAGCGAGGGAGCTCTTTGCATATTCTTTCGAGAAATGCCTGCGCTTGTCGATAAGCCACTCATTGTTCGCAAAAGTGACGGCGGATTTCTCTATGCGACCACCGACCTCGCCACGATCGAGTATCGCGTCTGCCGCTGGAAGCCCGCCGCCATCTGGTATGTCGTGGGCGCCCCGCAGTCGCTCCACTTTCAGCAAGTCTTCGCCGCGGCCCGTAAGATGGGGGTAACTTCGGATCTGGAGCATATCGCCTTCGGCAGCATTCTCGGCGACGACCGCAAGATAATGCGGACCCGTTCAGGCGAGACCGTTGGGCTTTCCGAGCTTTTGGCCGAGGCGATTGAGCGTGCCGGTGCGATCGTCGCGGAAAAGCGCCCGGAGCTCGGCGCGCGCGAGGTTGAGGAGATCGCGCGCACGATCGGCCTTGGGGCGGTGAAATACGCCGAATTCTCTCAGCATCGGATGACCGATTATGTTTTCTCCTGGAGCAAGATGCTTTCGTTTCAAGGAAATACCGCTCCCTATTTGCAAAATGCCTATGTGCGCATCCGCTCGATCTTTCGGAAGTTAGAAGGCGAATTCGCAGTGCCGGAGGAGCTGAGGCTTGCGGCGCCTGAAGAACGTGCGCTGGGCATCAAGCTCCTCCAGTTTGGCGAGGTGGTCCCGCTCGTTCTTGAGGATTTTCGCCCAAATCTTCTCGCCAATTATCTCTACGATTTGGCCATCGTTTTTCATGCCTTTTACGAAGCGTGTCCGGTGCTGCAGGCTGAAACGCCCGAGAGCCGCGCCACTCGACTTGTCCTGTGCGATGTGACTGCTCGCGTTCTTCAAACCGGCCTGGATCTTCTGGGAATCGACGCGCCCGAGAGAATGTAGGCTTCCAAGCGAGGGTTCGACGAATCAGAAATCTCTCGCCTCCTGCGCAGCTTTGGTGTAGCGCGGCATCAAGCCATGGCTGAATTCAAACCCGAAGATCTCGCCATCAAAGCTCTCGGCGAACGCACGATCATTTCGCCTCTGGATCAACAGTTCCAGGCAACCGGGAGGACCCACGCATTTTATGGCGACGACTCCCGAGTCCTCCTCGATCACAATCTTGCGAACATTCGCGGCACCTTCGAGCGCGGCGAGGAGCCGCTTTGCTTCGAGACAGCCGGCCCGCGGAGGAAAATCTTCTTCAGACCAGAAGACACTACTTGCGCGATCGTAACCTGCGGCGGGTTGTGCCCTGGTCTGAACGATGTGATTCGCTCGATCGTGATGCAGGCTTACTACCGCTACAAGGTTCCCCGCACCCTCGGAATTCCTTACGGTTTTGAGGGCTTGATCCCCGATTATGGACACCGGCTCATCAATCTTACACCGGCCTTTGTCACCAACATCCACCGTTTTGGAGGAACAGCGCTCGGCACCTCGCGCGGGCCTCAGGAGACCAAGCGGATGGTGGACCAGCTCATCGAGTTAAAGGTGAATATTCTTTTTGTTGTCGGCGGCGACGGCACGCAACGGGGCGGTAAGGATATCGGGGAGGAAGCTTTGCGGCGCGGCTACAGGCTGGCGGTGGTGGGTGTTCCCAAGACCATCGATAACGATATGGCTTACATGGACAAGAGTTTCGGTTACGAAACCGCCTGTGCCGCGGCCGTCGATGCCATCACGGCGGCACATACCGAAGCGCGCAGTGCGCGAAATGGCATTGGGCTTGTCAAGCTGATGGGCCGTCACTCCGGTTTCATTGCCTGTTCGGCAGCCATCTCGAGCGGCGATGCCAATTGCGTGCTCATTCCGGAAGTGCCCTTCGTGCTCGAGGGTGATCACGGCCTCGTCGAGCAGCTCAGGCAGCGAGTCATTCAGCGCGGGCACGCGGTGGTCATTGTCGCGGAAGGGGCGGGACAAGATCTCGTTCCCTCTTCGGGAACTGATGCGTCCGGAAACAAGCGTCTTGGCGACATCGGCATTTTCCTCAAGAAGATGATCGAGGAGCACTTTCAGCAGTGCAGGACCGAGCTGACGCTCAAGTATATTGACCCAAGTTACATGATTCGCAGTGTCCCCGCGTCACCGCAGGATCGGACCTACTGCATGCGACTCGGTCAAGCCGCTGTCCACGCCGGCATGGCCGGCAAAACGGCTCTGGTGGTGGCCCGCTGGCACAATAGCTATGTCCATCTCCCGGTAGGTGTGGCGACGTTAGCCCGCCGCACCGTTGATCCCGGCGGCGATCTTTGGCTTTCGCTCCTCGAGTCCACCGGCCAGCTGCCGCGCTACTACTGAGATTTTCGAACTGTAGCGGGGATGTCCCCGCACAGGACGCGCCTAGGTGGAGCCCGATCGCCAGCTGCACCCGCGACGAGGGGGCGGACATCGCCGCTTCAGATCCCGCCCAGTCGAGCGCGACAGTAGAACAACTAGATACTGAAAATGGACGAGTTTTAGGAACGTTCTATCAAGCGCCCAGCGAAACTCACAGACGCTCGGCACAGGCGCCTCGACAAGCTATCGAATTCATTGCCCGAAAATCAATGGGCGCTTATTCGATTTCCGCAGTGATCTTACCTTTGACGTCTGTCAACGTGACGGTGTCACAGTCGGTTAGATTAACATGGTCAAAGGTTACCGAAAGGCCCTGATCGTCGACCAGGTTGAGATCCCAGGTTACCGACTTGGCGTCGCGCGGAAAGTGAACTTCGATTTTGTCTCCGGCAGCGAGCACCTTTCCCTCGCGAAGAATATTGGAATCCCAATCCTTATTATCGGAGGCGGTGATATAGATGCCTTCAAAGCTCCGCGCCGTCTTGTTGATGAGGGTAAAGTCGAGATCAGATGCGACCGCGCTGACGACACCAAGCAGGAGAAAAAGAATGAAAGGGCGTTTCATGAGCTTGGACTAGTTTTTTTTCTTCTTCTTTTTGTGCGTGGTCGTGTTCTTGTAAACGGTGTTTCCGTGTTGGTCCTTCACGGTTGTGGTCTTAAACACCTTGTTTCCTTTCGTCTTCTTGCTGGTCGATTCGTAATAGCGAGGCTGGCGATAGAATTTAGGCTGATTGTAATAGGGATCGAAGGCCACTGGATACGGCCGATCGCCAACGTACATCACCGGATCAGGCGCCAGAAATTCATCGAGCTCACAGCCCGTGACAAGAAACGCTCCGGTGGCAAGCAGGAGGACAAGGCGGAAGGTCACGAGTGCGGTTTAACACAGCCGTCCGTATGGTCAATCCGAAAAGAGACCCCGGCGACATTGAGTCGACTGCTTACGGATGATATGCTCTGCCGGCGCTAACTTTCTTGGCTTAGCGAAAGCTGAGCATAGCTCCGATCGAAAGAGCTTCCCTTAGAGACATGGAAAGCCGTAGCGACGAGCGCTTTCGAGGCGAAGCTTAGTCGACCCTTCCTAAGAGCCGCAGCGTGCAGCTGTGCTGTCCGAACGAAAACGACTCCCTACATAGCGCCCCGAGTCTGAGACTAGATGCCTAGTTTTGTTTGGTTTTGTTAGGATCGTGGAGATCCTCAACACGAACAGCTCCTGGGCTTTTCTCCGATGTTGTCGAATCGTCCATGCTCGTGGTCATTAAAAGGCGAGGGTTTGTGACACGAGAACGGCACGGGCTCGCGCCGACTGTCCGCCTGGACACCGAGATGACCTGTCGTCGAGCAGAATGTGTCCGACTCTTGATCAGCGCGCAAGCAGCGAGCGAATGATCAGACGAGCAACGGCATCGAGTGGGAATTTAATAAGCCGCCGAGGAACCAACTCACCTCCTCCGACTTTCCAAGCCGCTGCTCCGTTCTCCAGCAAATCTCTCTGCGAGTGGCAAGGCAGGGTCGGATGCGCCGAGTTCTGACTTTGGCATCGTTGCGATGCTGCCCCGAAGAGCGACAATGTGCGTAACCTTAAGGCAAAACTCTTTGAAGGACGGACCGGATGAAGTCCGTTTTTGCTTCCGTGTAGGCATCACGGTCATTGCGGAACTGCGCAGCGAGTTTTAGTTTGAGTTGCCTGTAGGCTTCGCGAGTCGCCGGATCGCTCCTGAGGCAGTCGCGAAAGGCAAGTCGTTCTCGCCAGAGCTGGCTCTCGAAAGGAACCAAGTGCAAGTGGTGAGTGCGGCTAGCCGGAGTCGGCTTGCAAAACCAATGCATCAACTTCGCTTTGTAAGGAAAGTAACAATAGTTGAACGGCTGCAGGGCTTCGATGGCAGGCTGCGAAGACGGCAGATCGCGCACCGCGCCCATGATGTCAATCACGGGTTTGGCGGGCAGACCTGGAACAGCGGTGCTGCCGATGTGCTCAATGGTCCCGGCAAGCCAGGGCGCCAAGACTGCTGTGAGGACACCTTTTTCGGTCTCGAACTTCGGGGGCCAAGTGGGATCGTAGGGCTCTATTATTATGGACGGCTGGCCGTGCATGTGACGTGCGTTTAATTGAGCATAAGGCCCGCTCTAAGGCGAGCCATCGGACACCGATCTAACCGAGATGGCCGCTTGATTTCCAGCGCGAGTAAGAATGAAGCCAATCAAACATCAATTTAGGATTCGCAGAGAAGTAGTTGTAGGTTTCGATTGGGGGTACGACAGCGACGACTTAGAAAAGACTCAGCCGTGCGGTCGATAGATGTGCTTATTTAGCGGGTATTCTCCAACCCGGATTTTAGGAGCTGAGATGGCAGCTTAGAACCAATCCGAGGTCCATGTGTGCGTAAAAACTTAGCAGATCTCGTCCCGTCTGGGCATGGCGTCCTGGGCGCCGGGGCGAGTGATCGCGATGCCGGCGGCACGGATGGCACGGGTGATAGCGTCCGGCATGCTGAGATCTTCGGCGATGCCGGTGGCGAGCCAACCGGTAAAGCAATCGCCTGCGCCGACGGTATCGACCGGCTTGACCTTGGCGGCGGGGAACCGGGTGGCACCGGATGCGTTCACGAGCAGTGCACCCTTTGCGCCGAGAGTGACGATGGCGTTACGGCAACCGGCTTCAACTAATTTTTGACCGGCGCGTTCCGGATCGTGCTCGCCGGTCAGGATGGCGGCCTCGTGCTCGTTGGGAGTGATGGTATGAACGAGACGCAGGAGCGACTTTGGCAGAGGCCGCGCGGGGGCGGGATTAAGGACGAGCGACTTGCGCGCTTCATGTGCGAATTTGGCGGCGGCTTTGACGGCGCTCATCGGAATCTCGAGCTGGGTGACGACGGCATCGCTCTTCGCGAACTCCGCCGCGACCGCTTGAACGCTCGTCTCGGAGAGCAGGTCGTTGGCAGAATGCGCGACGGCAATCACATTCTCGCGGGATTCCCCTCCAATGAGGATCAGCGCAATGCCACTTGGAACGCCCTTGTGAATTTTGAAGTGTCGGATATCGATCTTTTCACGCCGAAGTCCCTCTGCAGCGAAAGTGCCGAAATCATCGTCTCCGCGGGCGCCGACAAAAATGACACGAGCGCCGGCGCGAGCCGCGGCCACCGCTTGGTTGGCGCCTTTTCCTCCGGCGGTGCGGTGGAAATCTCCGCCAAGGAGGGTTTCTCCAGGTTCAGGGAGTCGTTGGCAGACGACAACAAGGTCGGTATTCGAGCTTCCGAAGAGGAGGAGCCGGGGGGATTTGGCGGCGGGCATCAGCTCTACGGCTCTACGGCTTTTTCGCTGAATCGAGTGCAGAGCGCACGTCCTGGTCGATCTGCGCGAAGAGCGCCGGGTCGCTTCGCAAGACCTCCTTGACAGCATCGCGGCCTTGCGCCAGCTGGGTCCCCTTGTAGCTGAGCCATGAGCCCCGTTTTTCGAGGACCCCTTTTTCCAGGGCGAGATCGAGCAGCGAGCCGATGCTGGAAATCCCCTCGTTATACATGATGTCGAACTCCGCCTCGGTGAAGGGCGGGGCGACCTTGTTCTTGACGATTTTGATCTTGGTGCGGTTGCCCGTGACTGTCCCATCACTATTTTTGATGGCCCCGATGCGGCGGATGTCCACGCGAACGCTCGCATAGAATTTCAGGGCTTTGCCACCCGGCGTGGTCTCCGGATTGCCAAACATCACGCCGATCTTCTCGCGGATCTGATTGGTAAAAATGCAGACTGTCCGCGCCCTTGAGATGAACGAAGTCAGTTTACGAAGTGCATTGCTCATCAGTCTGGCCTGCGCTCCGACGACGGCATCGCCGATTTCACCCTCCAGTTCAGACTTCGTCACCAAAGCCGCCACCGAGTCGATCACGATGACGTCGAGGGCGTTTGAGCGCACGAGGGTTTCGCAGATGCGGAGCGCTTCCTCGCCCGAGCTCGGTTGCGAGACCAGCAGATCGTCCAGGTTGACGCCCAGCTTTCGAGCATAGCCGGGATCAAGCGCGTGCTCGACGTCGATGAAGCCGGCCAAGCCACCATTCTTCTGTGCCTGGGCGATGGCCGTGAGCGTAAGAGTCGTTTTGCCCGAGCTTTCTGGTCCGAAAATCTCGACGACGCGGCCGCGCGGGAAGCCGCCCACACCGAGTGCGCGGTCGATCAGGATGTTTCCGGTGGGGATAACTTCGACGGCCGAGACTGTCGCATCGCCGAGTCGGCGAATTGCTTCGCTGCCGTAGTCCTTTTCAATTTGCTGGATGGCCAGATCGAGGTTCTTTGCGCGCATCGCGGCGGTCTTTTCATCAACGGTGGAAGGAGGACCTTCAGTCTTCGGCATACTCTTGAGGAATTAAGCGGGATTGAGAGGAATGACAAGAGTGGCACCAAGACAAACGCCCGCCAAGAAGGCGGGCGTTGCACCATTCCGATTGGAGGAGGTTTCCACTCCCTAGCGCGAATACAATTCGACGACGAGCTGTTCGTTCACGATCGGGTTGATATCCGCCCTGGTTGGTAGACGCGCCACCGTGCCACTGAGGCCATCCTTGTCGGCAACCAGCCAATCCGGCGTCGAGATGGCTGAAGTTTGATCGACCGCCTTGGCCGCCAGGCGCCGCGAGCGATCTGTCGATCTCACCGCGACCTTGTCGCCCGCCTTAACATTCATCGACGAGATATTCGTCTTCCTGCCATTCACGGTGACATGGCCATGCGAAACCATCTGACGCGCGGCGCGGAGGGTTTTCGCGAAACCAAGCTTCTGGACAACGTTGTCCAAGCGGGTCTCAAGGAGTTGAAGCAAGATCTCGCCGGTGACTCCACGCTTGCTCAAGGCCAGCTGAAAATAGCGGCGAAACTGCCGCTCGAGCACGCCGTATTGGTAGCGGAGCTTCTGCTTTTCGGCGAGCGCCAACGCGTAGTCGGAGAGCTTGCGTCGGGATCCCTTTGGTCCGTGCTGGCCGGGTGGATAGTTCTTATTTTCAAACGCCTTGGGCGAGCCATGAACGAGCACGCCGTAACGGCGGCTTACTTTCGTCTTGGGTCCGGTATAACGAGCCATGTGAGAAGGAGTGTTAAGTTTTAAGTCTTAAGAGAACCATCCACTGCGGATTCGGGACTGCCGTTGCTTAAAACTTAAAACCTTAAACATAAAACTTGTTAGACTCTTCGCTGTTTGGGAGGACGACAGCCGTTGTGGGGGACTGGCGTGACGTCGCGGATAACGGTGATCTCAAGGCCGACGGCCTGCATCGCGCGCACGGCTGATTCCCGTCCAGCGCCAGGGCCCTTTACGCGGACCTCGACTTCCCTGAGGCCGTGACTCATGGCCTGTCTGCAGGCATCCTGCGCAACCATCTGGGCGGCGTAAGCGGTGCTCTTTCGCGAGCCCTTAAAGCCACATTTGCCAGCGCTGGACCATCCGATGACAGCACCTTTTTGATCGGTGATGCTGACAATGGTGTTGTTGAAGCTTGCCTGGACGTGCGCGATCCCGTGGATGACGTTCTTGCTGCCCTTGGCCTTGACGATCTTCAGCGGTTCGATGGTCTCATCAAGTGAAAGTGCCACCGAAGTCCCTTCCTTCTTCTCGTCCTTCTTAAGAGGCTTCCGAGAGCCCGTGGCGGGTCTAGCTTCCTTGGGAGCTTCCGTGCCGGCAGTGGGCGCGGCAGGGGCTGCGGTGGGCGCAGCAGGGGCTGCGGGCACGGCAGGAGCCGGGGCGGGCGCGGCGGCTTCGGAATCCTTTTTCTTTGGTGCGGGCGCCTTTGATTTTCTCTCGCCGCCGGGCCCGCAGCCCCTGCT
>DATLIT010000217.1:0-4418 GCA_035539295.1 Terrimicrobiaceae bacterium
CGGCAAGCCCGGCAAAAGGATGGTCGCGCCGGTTGCCGTTCGGAGGATCGAAGTCAAACGCGGTCTGGCCGATGTGCTCGCGGCCGCTGGCTTGAATCAGGCGGTAGATGGCGTCGTAGGTGTAGTCGCAGACCGGCTCCACCTGTTGGCCGTTGTGGAAGATCGTAAGCAACGCAGCGTCTCCGATGCGGGTGATATTGCCCGCCGGGTCGTAGGTGTAACGCAGGTCTTGCACGACAGCCGGATCGGCGAAGATCTGTGAAGCGAGTCCATTCAGGGCAGCTGCGCGTGTCGTTCTTAGTCTTGTCAGTCGAAAAGTCAGAGGGTCATACTCGTAAGCGGTCTTCGCGCCGTTGCCGTAGGCGATCAGCTCACGCTGTCCTTTCGCATTGTAGTTGATGTTTGTAACAAAGGATGTTGCGGTAGCCGCGCCGTGCAAGTTTACGTCCACTTTGTCGAGCAGATTGGCTTCGTTAAAGGTGGGGTGATAAGTGCTGCTATCCGGCGTAGTGACGGTTAATGGGCGATTGAGTGCATCGTAGCTGCTGCGGCTGATGTAGGTCTCAGCTTCGAGCGGCACGGCCGCAGCCCAGTCCAGCGCGGTCTTGTAATTCTGTGCCATTTGGCGCTGACTACGCAGCAGATTGCCTTTGAAGTCGTATTCGTCGCTGGTGATAACCCCCGCCTGGTCGCGCACCTCAACAATCTTGCCGCGCAGGTTGTTCGTCTCGGGATTGGGACGAGTCTCGCCGTAAACGCTTCGCCCAACCAGCAGCTCAACCGCCGTACCTTCGCGCAAGAAGGAATCAGTAGGCCTTCGGAGCGGGTTGTAAGCGGTGCGGAACTGGTGGTCGCGGCTGTCCCAGGCATAAAGCGATTTGCCGGCCACGTCGTTTAATATCCAGCGTTCGCCTGCTTCCATGCTGACTTGGTGGATGCGATTGCCGAGCATGTCGTAGTCGTTACGCATGACGACGCGACCCAACGCGTCGCCATTCTGCACGACGGCGTCGCGCACCGCTCGCTGGTTACCTTCAATGTCCAGTTCAACCCGAGTCGGATATTTCTCTTCGACGATGGCGTTGTCCCGATCAAAGCGGTTGTGCGCAACAGTGAGGAAGGTGCGTCCCAATGTATCAGAGTGCGCCTCGGTGGGCGTTTGACGGTGAACGGCGGCTTTGCCTGCTGCGATCCGCTCCGGATGGTTCGATGCCAAGGCGATGCGTTGTTCGTACCAAGTGGGAAGGTAGTCTGCGTCGGGCAGTCGCGAGAAGAATCCCTGTATGTTCGCATCCGATTTCGGATCGCTGGAGCCGTCGGCATTCAGAACGGTGTCATTGACATCGTAGGTCCTCTGCTGCCATGGGTCGAAGACGACTTTCTCCCAAGTGTGGTTCGGGTGCAGCATGGCGACCACGCGCTCGAGTGGATCATAAAACAGAACCGGGCTCACGCCGACTTGCTTGCCGAACTTGAAATGATGAATGTCATCAAAGAACGGCTCGTACTGGCGCACCGGTTTGCCTTTGTTGTTGAAAATCGTCCAACCACTGCCGACCCAGCGTGGATTCACTATTGGGCCGCCGTCGATCACCGGTCCTGGCTCAGCTTGAATCTTCTTCTGGATCTCGCGCCCGAAGCCGTCGGAATAAGAAAAACTGATCTGGACTTTGCTCTCTTGCCCTTGTTGCAATTCACTGACGTGAGTCTCGCGGGCAATCGAGGCAGCAAAAGGCGGTTCGCCCAACCGTTTGAAGCGATCAAGGTCATAGATAACACGAGTGGTCGCCTCGCCTAACAGGTCGTGCACAATCGGAGTCGCTACACTCTCATCGGCGTTCGGTGACGCTTCGCGTGGTTTGGCCATGAAGGTGTCCAGTTGACTCTGAGTTGGATCTGGCTCGAAAGACGCATCCAGCGAGTCACCGAGGGTCTCAATCGTCTTGCCCAGGACAGCGGTCCCTACGACCAGCCCCAGCGCGTCGAAGGCGACTTGGGAGCGATTGCCGTTGGGGTCGGTCATCACGCGTGGCGCGAGCACGCGGTAGTCACTAGCCGCGTGGACAGTGTTGCCGACGGCGTCGCGAATTTGGAGCATCAAGAGATCGTATGTGTCGTAGGTGACAAGAGTCTCGGTGCTTACCGCGTCCGTATGGAATGGATCGCGATAGCGATGGGGCAGGAAGAAATGGGCCCACGCAAACGGCAATTCCGCTGCGGGCAAGTCATCCGATGTCGGCGAATAGAACACTCGGCCCGAAGAGATCCACCAGTGGCCATCGCCATCCAGGTCTACGTACCCGCCGCGATCGGCGGCCTGACCGCCAAGCACGTCCGCCGGGTTAGGCAGCAACGCTTGACCGTTCCGCTGTAACACCTGCGCCAGGAGTCCCGGCGTGAAAGCGAGCTTGTAGCTCTCATAGGGAATTCCGAGAGACTGGATTTCTCCTAAAGGCAATGTGCCTGCCAGGTCATCCCGACGGTAGAGAGTGCGAAGCTGTTCGATCAGGCGACGGTAAGGATGGTTGGCCGTAGCTCCCGTGGCGTTAATATCTTCGTAAGGCAGGTCATGGTTCCCGTCGCTGGCTTGGCCTGTTTTGGCAAGCATCTCGTCAAATCTGAGGAGCTTGGTGATGTCTTGCAGGTTACTGTCGGGTACAATCTTGAGCAGTTCGTACATGCGCGCTTCAGATG
Organism: Terrimicrobiaceae bacterium; assembly: GCA_035539295.1. Classification (GTDB taxonomy): domain Bacteria; phylum Verrucomicrobiota; class Verrucomicrobiia; order Chthoniobacterales; family Terrimicrobiaceae; genus DASTFP01. The sequence goes on from DATLIT010000217.1 coordinate 2,695, forward strand.
GCGTTGGCATCCTGTAATCGTCCGCTTCATTGATGGAATTAGTGACCTCGTTCTCAGTATACGTGATCAGAAACTGCTCCTGCTTGTTCTTGGCGTCGGTCTGCAATGGGCTGAGGCCGGGTCGCCGGCCATAGCCGATCGCTACGGACTTAAGGGCATTGCCATAAGCATCAACCTGCAAAGTCATCGCGTGTGTGACGCGAGGATCGGCGATTTTCTTTCCCGCCAGCTCGACGAGCTTCCGTTCGTAATGGAAGTCGATTGATTCGCAGGGATGGGTGAAGAAGACTGCGTGCCTATCCTCTCCCCGTGGCTGGAGCAGCTCAATAGTATAGCTCCGCTCCGTCGCGCTGTAAGGACGGTCTTCATCATCGCTTCCGTCACGGGCGTAGATCTCCCGGCGGAGGACGGCGCCTTTAAGGGCGCGGCAGGCCTCCCGAATTTCTTCGGCAGTCAACTCCCAAGGGATCGCGGAGCCGTCCTGCCGCTTGAGCGTGGTAGGGAGTTCCGTGTCCGGCAGCAACATCGCTTCGAGCTGCTGAGTAGTGAGTCCCGGGATATCCTCGCTTTCGTCTCCCTCATTGTAGTACTCGTCCTCGAAATGGCGTGAGATCTTGCCACCTTCGCTATAGGCGCCGGTGTGAAACCAAGTTTTGGTCAACACCGTGGGCACATATGAGGCTGCGTCAATGTTGACAGCGTCGGGAAAGGCGCCGCTCTCCGTGAGAGCACCTAGCTCTTCCGTGTCCAGTTGCTCCACCATTCCAAAGCCGCGGAATTCACGCTCAACGCCGTCGTAATAGCCGTGATGGTACGCGTAGCGGCTGACGAAGCGATTGCGACTGATTAGATCACGTGTCTCGACTCGCTCGACGCAATGGACAGGGAACGGAAGACGTGTGGCCCACGGCTTGCCATGAAGCTTGTCCTGTAAATAGAACTTTGTGGACGGTGCGTACTGGACAAGCGTCTCCGCCCCGAGGTTGTTAACCGTCTTGATCAACAGATGTGGCTTCTCCCCGCCCATCAAATCGATGTAGCGCATCGGCCGGGAGGAATCGCCGGGCAGAGGCGAAGTCCAGACCAGGCAAGCGGTGCCGTTGCCAAGCAGGTCGACCGCTTGGACTGATGACACGTTATTAACGGCGGGGAAGGTGGACAATTGCTCGACATCACTCCAGCCATTGCCGCATCGATTGCGATAAATGTTGACGCCGTCACGGTGCAGATAGATCACGTCGGTCGTCCCCGAGCCATCAATGTCGGCGAGACGGACGCGTTCTTGATCGAACTGATCCTGAGCGTCAAACCATGGTGAGTTGTCCATTGTCACCTTGGCGCCGAAACGGCCGTAGCCCAGATTCGACCAGTAACAAATTTCACCGTTGCGAATGCGGACAATGTCCGTGAGGCCGTCACCGGAGAGGTCAGCGAGAAAAATAGCCTGGGTGGGATCTGCGAAGGCGACTACTACGGGACCTTTTTCCTCGTCGTGCGGCTTGCTGATCCGAATCGCCTCGCCAAAGCCCTCTTCCTCCAATGCAGGGTGCCAGACCAGCGCCTCGTGCTCAGTAATCAAAATGTCCGCGTGCCCGTCCTCATAGTCGAAGACGACTTCGAACATCCACGTCGAATCCGGAAGCTGCGCCGGATCCGTGGCTTGCCAGGTGGTAAGGCTGCGGTTTGGCGTTCGATTGCCGTAAAGGATGCCTTTGAGATAGCGG
>DATLIT010000218.1:0-3865 GCA_035539295.1 Terrimicrobiaceae bacterium
GACAGTGGCTCACCGTTCATCTCGTAGCAGAGGAGATTCCCGGGAGCCAACGCATCCTCCAACGACATGCTTCGGCTAAAGTGTTGCTTCATCTTGATTCCACGAACCTCTTCGTCGCCTTCGTCGCTGCCGAAGAATACCACCTCAATCCCATTCTTCTTGATGCCGGCTCCCTGGAGGATAGTCGCGAGCGACGTCCCTGCCCACCTCGCATTTCCAATGCCGCCGGTGAACCAGTCGAAGCCGTGATTGCCGCCGCACTCCAGCGTAAAGGTCACTTCCTGGCGAGGTCGCGCTTGGATTTGTTCCAAGGTGAGTGCGGTCGGCCTCTCAACCAAGCCACCGATCTGCAGTTGCCATTCATCGGGTTTGAGAATCGGGCGGTTGTAATGGCTGACGGTGAAAAAATCCTCGTTCGGAGTCATCCAGGAGCTCAGTTGTTCCCAATTGCGCGTGTTCAACTCGCCGTATTGCCGGACGGCCTCCTCCGGAGGGGCGGGAGCGTGATCGAGAAAGGGGATCACCTTCTCGTCCTCGCTGATACTCAAGATTTGGGCAAATACGGGAGAATCCAACAGGGCCAACGCTGCGAGCACGGAGCTTCCACGAATCAGGAAATCGCGCCGTGAAATGGCGGGGACAGCGTGATGTGTCTCTGATTGAGGGTCAAAACCTTCGCGCGGTGTCATCCTAGGCCTCTCTTTCTTAGCGTCGGTTATGGCTTACTCGAACCTCGAAGCCGTCAGCGTCACGTCCGTGCTCGCCCAGGCTTTGCGGAAACGCGCTTCCACGGCGTCCGCTTCGGAGTGCTTCTTCTGCGCCCGAAGCGCCTGCGCGAGCCCAAACAGAGACCAGCCGTTCTCCGGGAAGCGCCGGAGGTCCGCGCGGTAGACCTTCTCGGCCTCGGCAGGGTGTCGCGCCTTCAACAGCGTGGCGCCGAGCGAGTGCCGAATCGGATAGTACCACTTGGGCGGTTCGAAGTAGAGTCCGCCGTCCTCGATCTTGGCCGCCTCGCGAAAGTGGGTGAGCCCCGCCTCCAGGTCGCCGCGACGGGTGGCGATCTCGCCGGACAGTGCGTGCACGGCGATCGAGAGCGCCGTCTTGCCCTCGGCACCATCGGGCGTTGCGGCGTTGATCGCCGTCACCGTGTCGAGCGCGGCTTGCGCCTCCGGCCATTGTTCCTTGGCGGCATGCGCCACGCCGCGAGCGTAGTGCGCCATCGCGTACGAGAAGCGGATGTCCTCCGGGGGAAGCGGCTGGGCCAGTACGTCGTCCCATTTCCCGAACGTCGTAAGCGTGAGGGCATGGTAGGGCAACATCTCCTGGAGCATCCCGACCTGGCGCGCCACGTCGACGTTCACCTTACCCGTGAGGGTATTGGACGCCTCGATCGCCTGGGCACTGCGGCCCGCCATCGTGGAGGCGAAGGCGAGGAAGTGGATGTTGTGCGGGTAGTACGCGAGCGGCTAGACGCCCATCGGGTGCTGCCCTTCAATGAAGACTTCGTCGGTGTGGATGGCATGTTGGTTGGCTTGCACCGCATCGTTCCACCGTCCGACGCGGATGTAGATATGAGCGGGCATGTGGACCATATGTCCTTCGCCCGGCATGAGCCGAGCCAGCCGCTCGGCGCACGGCACTGCGGCCTTCGGGTTCACCGCTTCGACCGCGTGGATGTAGTAATGGCACGCGCCGGGGTGGTTCGGGTTGCGCGAGAGCACTTTCCGGAGCTGGCGTACGAGTTCATTGGTGCCGGGGTAAGGAGTCCCGTCGGGTCGCCAGTAGTTCCACGGGCGGAGGTCCATGAGCGATTCGGCATACAGGGTCGCGGCGTCGAGGTCGTTGGCATAGGTGCTGGCCACCCGTTTCATCGCGCGCGAGTACGCCGTGTCCAACGGGGCACGATCCGTCGGCGGAGTCTCCGCGTAGCGCTGCGCCACCGCCTCGATGTAGGCACGTTCAGCCGCCGTGGCGCGGGACTTGAGCCCCAGCGCTTTCTGCGCCGCTGCGTAGGCGGCACCGCCGCTCGCCGCGTCCATTGGAGCATTGACATTCGGGCCGTAGGCGAGGGCGATCCCCCAATAGCACATGGCGCAGGTGGGATCGAGTTCCGCCGCGCGCGTGAACGAGCGAATCGCTTCCGCGTGATTGAATCCATAGACGAGTCGCAGCCCCTGGTCAAAGTACTGCTGGGTGGCCGCGACGTTCGTGGAGATGCGTTTGGTGTGCGAACCGAGGTTCGTGTAGAGGGGGACCGTGTCAGCATTGCTGGGCGGCCGCGCGGGAGCCACCGTCGATTCTGTGCCCCAGCTGGGACCGCCACAAGCGAGCAGAGCAGCGACGGCGAACGCGATGATATGGGTGGACGTCATGACGTACCTCCGTCCGAACGCGGAATGTAATTGCTTGGACCAAATTCGCTTGATCATGGCTCCCTCCGTAGGTTGCAAGGGCCTGAGTGGATCAAGAGCCACCCAGGCACGTCAGGGCTATAGTTTGTCGATCTGGATCGAGACCGGTACTGGATTCGACACGATGTCGAGAACCGGCGAGAATCTAATCAGTTCGTCCAACTGTTCTGCAGGCGCGTCCGACTTAATCGCAAAGCGGACACGGATTTCCTTGTAGCCTCGCCGGACCTTGTCCGACAACCCAAGAAATCCTTGTATGTCGAGATCTCCTTCCAACTCTGATTCCACAGACTCAAGATGAATGCCTCGTGCTGCTGCGTGGTAGACGAGCGAGGTCGTGAGACCTGCTGCAAGGGCGTGCAGCACAAACTCATAAGGATTCGCTCCTTGATCAGTGCCGAGCAATACCCGCGGTTCGTCGGCATCGAGCACGAAAGGTGTCTTGCGTGTCGTAAACTCTTGCCCCGCGCCGTAGAAACTCTGGATCGTCGAGCGGTTGTGCCCGCCCGTCATCCATCGATTCTTCGCGCGAAATTGGAAGGCCCCCAGGTTCGGGTTTTGCTGAACGGTTTGGATCATTCCACCCATTCGTTCCGCATTGACGCCGTTAATGGCTGCGGTGATGGTTGCCTGCGACATGATGAATCCTCCTTGTTGAGTATGTTGGTTACCGGCTAGTTGCCGAAACAATAACCGGTCGGCATTCCGGCAGAAATATTCCCAGTTCATCCCTGCACCTGTTCCAATGACATGCGGCGGAAGACTTCTCCGCAGGGCGGCAGGGCCGAATGGAGCGAAAGGAACGTGCGTCGCACAAGGGTCAAGGTGAGTGGCTGCCATCGGTTCCAAGGCGCTAGCGACAGCGCCCTGGCCAGCAGGCAGTACCCGATCACCACGCGTGCGCTGGTCCCCATCAGTTGAATCCAGTGAATCCATTGCAATGGTGCCCATGTCCCGGCCATGAGCAGCATGAGATACGCGGCCCGCACTTGAACGGGAAATGCGGTGACATCTCGCGTGAGCCAGAGGACATGCGTGGTTTGGACCGCACTCAACACCATGGCCAGCGTGATGCCGACCGGCCAGCCAAACAGGCCACAACCCAGCAGACCGACCGTGATGAACCAGTACCACCAAGCGAGATCCCGTATGGATACCATGATGTGCTCCTTGATCCTGAATGGTCATCCGATGCTCTCCGCCTACAGCAGGAGCGATGCCAGGCCGAAGAAAGTGAGAATCGCCGCTCCAAACAGGCAGATCTGAACGGGGTGAGGAAAAGCGTGCGGTCCTGAGACTTCAGGATTTACGAAACTTCGCGAGGGAATTCGTGAAATTTGAAGAATTAGTGATCGGAGGGTTTTTGGATCTTCAGGACTTTCATGCGTGAAGAAAGCGTAGAGGCATTGATACCGAGGAGTTTCGCCGCGCCTTGTTCTCCGGACACTTTCCAG
>DATLIT010000219.1:0-2195 GCA_035539295.1 Terrimicrobiaceae bacterium
CGCCATGACTCCCGCTCCGATCGTTCCTCCACCGAGGGCGGCCGTCTGGAGTTCCGGGGAGGCGCGGGAAATGCCCGGGCCGGCACGGCTTGGCCGAAATGCATAAGCGACGCCCCGAAGAAGTTGTCCCAACCTCGCATCCTTCGATTCAAGCACCTTAGCTGCAAGCGCAGCTTTTCGCTCATCTAACGACGGTAATTGCCGATCTGGCGCGTCACTCGGCGCTTTGGCGTGAATACAGGCGCCACGCCAAACTTCTCGCGCTCTCGTGACCGAACAGCCACACTCCGCGCGATGAGATTGCGCAGAGTATGGATCTGCCTATGCGTTGTTTTGGTTGGCACCTGCGCCGCCTGCTTGAGCGGAGCCGTTGGCGCTGAGCCGCCTTCTGACTTACCTCTTTTTCCACGTCCGACCGACGGCTACAACGACGAACACGTGACGGACCTTTGGCAACGCTTAGCCGGTCGTGTGGCCGCGGAGCCATTCAATCCCGTCGCGACAGTCATCTTTGTTCTGGCGATTTGCCACACCTTTCTGGCCTCAAGATTTCTGGCGATAGCCCATCGCTACGAGCGCGCGTATGATGCGCTCGAGAACGAGGAGGAAAAGGCTGGACTTATTTCGGACGTCGCTCGCAGACGCGATGATCTCCGGTTTCGAGGCACCGTTTTCCATTTTCTTGGTGAGGTCGAGGCGGTCTTCGGAATCTGGGCGATTCCCTTGGCGATCGCGATCGTCGCCTTCAAGGGTTGGAAAACGATGGTTCACTACTTCGATGGCATCGAATACACCGAACCGATCTTCGTTTTCGTGATCATGGCCATTGCGAGCTCCAAGCCTATCCTCCGCTTCGCGGAAACCTGCCTCTCTTTGTTCGCCGCGGCTGGCGGCAAGACCCCGGTAGCATGGTGGTTTTCGATACTCACCGTTGGACCGCTTCTGGGTTCCTTCATTACCGAGCCGGCCGCGATGACCATCTGCGCCCTGCTCCTCGTGGAGAGATTCTACAAGCTCCAGCCAAGTATGAATCTGCGCTATGCGACCCTTGGCCTCCTTTTCGTAAACATCTCGGTGGGCGGGACGCTCACCCACTTCGCCGCCCCTCCCGTCGTCATGGTGGCGGGCAAATGGAACTGGGGGATGGACTACATGCTCACGGGATTTGGTTGGAAAGCCATCCTCGCTATCCTCGTCACGAATCTGCTCTATTTCGCCGCTTTCCGTTCCGAGCTGATGTCCATGCTTTTGACCGAACGTTCCGCTGAGCCTAGACGGCCAATTCCGCCCTTCATCACGATCGCTCACCTTCTCGCGATCACATGGACTGTCCTTAACGCCCATCATCCAGCGCTAGTCGTCATCGGACTGCTCTTTTTCCTCGCCTTTGTCGTGGCTACGGAACGCCATCAATACACGATCAATCTGCGCACTCCCATGTTGGTCGGCTTTTTTCTGGCCGCATTGGTGATCCACGGGGGATGCCAACGATGGTGGATTGCGCCGGTGCTAGGCGATCTAGGCCGATGGCCGCTCATGATAGGATCTGTTATCCTGACTGCCTTCAATGACAACGCCGCCATCACCTACCTTGCGACCCTCGTCCCCGGGTTCACGGAGGAACTAAAATTCGCTGTGGTCGCTGGAGCGATTGCCGGCGGTGGCCTAACTGTCATCGCCAACGCGCCAAACCCAGCCGGTCAATCAATTCTGCAGTCGCAATTTGAAGACGGGGGCATCAGCCCATTGAAGCTCTTTCTGGGCGCACTCCTCCCCACCATCATCGTCGCCCTGGCCTTCATGCTCCTGCCATCGCTCTAGAGCGCTTGCCAAGCCATTGACCACCACAGAGGGCACAGAGAAAACTTGGATTCGCTGAGTCGACGGCCCATCTCTCATCTATCAGCTCTCAACCTTGACCTGCGTCCACGGCCTTACCTCGAAATGTAGAAGATAAGATCGACGCCGGAGTACTTGCAGGCTATTTCGGGATCCGAGTAGGCATCTTCAGGGACCCTGCGTATCTCGTCTCGCATAGATCCCAACGATCCCGCAAGAGATCGGGCAAAAGGCGCACTTGTTTGCGTGACGACCTCAGCGAATCCAGAAACGGCTTCTTTGATTTTCAGGAATTTCTCTTCCTCCCGGATCGAACAACGAACGTATCCAGCGGATCCACCCGCGGAGGCAATTGG
>DATLIT010000220.1:0-6846 GCA_035539295.1 Terrimicrobiaceae bacterium
TGGTTCGACATCGTAGCTATCCTCTCCACGGTTCGAGGGCCTTGTCGCGACAATCTCACCGTCGAAGACTCTGTCGGCGGTGGGCCCATCGAGGCGCGCCCTGGCGGGAACGCTGCCGCTACAACCGCGACGATGTGTAGCGGCCCGGCCCGCGCAGGCAGCGAACCCTCTGGTGCAGGCATGAACACCGGCTGCCACGTTGCAGCGACGATGTCCCCATCATCGAGCGTCTCTGTCGGCGCTGCGAACACCGCCGCTGCACCGGTGACGATGTGTAGCGGGCCGCGTCGGCAGCGCAGCCTCTAGTGCAAGCATGATCACGGGCTGCTTTTGCAGCGTCGCATTCCCTCACTCGCCATCTTGACTCACGCTGAGCGCCGCGCGGTTGAGGAAGCATCGCGGACGTCTTCAAGGTTGGACTGAACTCTATCCAACAGAGTAATGAGCTGGTGACGCTCGTCGGCGTTCAAGCCTCTGATGGCAACTTCGGAGAGCTTTCGGACTCGCCGCTGCAAAATTTGGTGGAGACCACGTCCTTCACGAGTTGGTTGCAGGGGAATACTTCGGCGATCTCGGCGGCGGGCTTGCGTTTCAAGTAATCTCTGATTTTTCAGGCTCCTGATCAATCGGGCAAGCTGTCCCTTGTCCTGCTTCAAATGGGCGACCAGATCTCGGAGCGTCGCGCCAGGGTGCCGAATGAAAAAACCGAGGATCTTCCCCTCCATGTGGGTCAGGTCGTGGCCGCCCTTCCGCAGCACCCGGTACTGCTCGGCCCGGAAGAGATGCATGATAGTGTGGATGGACGCAAAGACGTCATCGGCCAGCGGGCCGGTCTTCTTGACATGAGCGACGTTCACGCGGGTCACGTAGACATTCTCAACAGATTCAGCCTACTGGAAAAGTCTATTTTCAGGAGGAGGGGACGCAGATGTTCCAGAGGGGACTGTTCGGTTGCAACTGGGAAGAATCTTGCTTCGTATCAGTAAGAGAGAGCGCATTATTTCTGTTGACAATATCAACACAACGATGAAATAGGATGACATTATCAACTATGATAACATCCTTGGGCCTCTGCCCGAATGAATCGCGCCTTCGATCTGCCGCGATTCCGACTTACTTGCATGGATTTGGACGTCTGCCTTCGTGGACGGACCGAATCCCCGAGTTTTCCTTCAAGGTCTCAGGGAGCGCCTGGAGGATGAAAGCACGGTCTAGGAATGTTCTCGGCGATCGCCGCGCTGTCCGATGGAAGTGCCGTCGGTCAGGCCGGAAACGCCCGTGAAAAATGTCTTTCTGATAATTATCCTGGCGTGCCTCTCGATGCTGGGAGCGTTCTCGACGGGTACCTACCTCCCCTCTTTCCCCTCGATTGCCGCCGAGTTTCGAATTGGACTTGATGTCGTCCAGCAGGGACTCTCATCAGCGCTGCCCCTGTCTTCGTTTTGAAGATTCTCGGCCTCTCAGAGACATCGTTCGCGTGGCTCTTTATTCCGATGATCACAGGAATTATGCTGGGGTCTTTAGCTGCTGGTCGAGTGGCGCATTTCTGGCGTCCGGAACGCACCATTCAGGTCGGATTTGGCATGATGATCGGCGCTGCGATACTGAATATTCTCTACGCGGCATTCTTCTCCGTCGCGATACCCTGGGCCGTTATTCCGATTCTCCTTTGCACCTTTGGCATGGCGTTCGTCTCTCCAGCAATGACGATTGTGACACTCGACCTCTATCCCGCACGGCACGGTATGGCCGCCTCCCTCCAGTCCGCGTTTGTTATGGGCCTGTTCTCGATCTACTCTGGTCTGGTGGTGCCTTTCCTTTTTGGAAGTGCGCTCAAGCTCGCAGCGGGAGTCCTCACTGGCTTTCTCGCCAGCGCGGCGCTTTGGGCTTGTGGGCAGGGGCCGTCTCACGGCCACGCAGCCCTCTCGGCGACTCCGAATTGACTTTTCGATAGCAGCGATCTAAGTAGCCGTCCGCCGCGCCGGAAGACCAGGATACTGATTGCAGAAATCTCCGCTTCTTTGCTAGCGAAGCGCCGCCAAAGCTGCGAACCATTTATATGTCATCACCGAGCCGGTCCCTCGGAGGGAGTCGTAAAAAAGCCCGTCGCGGCATGTCCGTGCCACTAGACAACGGCCGGATTGCGAGTCTCCTCGCGCGCGAGGGCGCAAGTGCCCGTGGCCATCTTGCCCTGGCCCTGAAGCGTGCCTCACGCAGCGCGCTTTTGTGGCCGGACGAGGCTGCTGACCTCATAGCTGCGGGTCGGCCGCTCACCGAGTTACAAGGAATTGGTCCGAACTTGTCCAAGCTCATCGCTGGGTGGATCAAATCGCCTCCTTCCGAGCCGCCCGATCCGGAATCGCTCGAGTTTCTGACGATGGCTCAGGCGAAACGAGTGCTGGCCGAAAATCCTCTTTGGAGCGGCAAATTGAAGGGCGACCTTCATATGCACACCGATTGGAGCGACGGTTCTGCCACCGTTTACCAGATGGCCACGGCGGCCTGCGAGTGCGGCTACGACTATATCGGCATCACCGACCATACCAAAGGCTTGAAGATCGCCCGAGGGCTGGATGAGAGCCGGCTTGACGCGCAAGGAGAGGAAATTCGTGTCGTTAATCAATCGCTGAGAAGCGAATCTCGGTGTTTGGAAGTGCTTCGATCCGCCGAAGTGAATCTCTCGGTTGATGGCGAAGTAGACGTCGGCCTTGCCGTTCTTGCTGAACTCGATGTCGTGCTCGGATCGTTTCATTCGGCATTGCGAAAACAGGAGATTCAGACCGCGCGTTTCCTTGCGGCGTTGGGCAACCCAGCCATCCAGATCCTCGGTCATCCGCAAGGCCGCGTTTACAACTATCGGGCCGGCTTGGAGGCTGAATGGTCCCGCGTGTTTGCCGAAGCTACGCGCCTGGACAAAGCCGTTGAGATCGATGGCTATGCCGACCGGCAGGATCTGAAGATTAGCTTGCTTAAAATCGCCAAGCGCGAGGGAGTGCGCATCTCCTTGGGAACAGATGCGCATCATCCGTGGCAACTCATCTTCATGAATTTCAGCCTCGCGGCCGCCTGCCTCGCTGAGATTCGGCCGGATCGCATAGTCAATTTTCTATCAGCTCACGATCTGAAAGCCTGGGTGAAAAGCGTTCGCGGACGCTAGCTAACCGCAAGAGCACACTTGCGAAAAAGCTCGAATCAATTGCTGGAGCCGGCAGGGTCCTCACCACCGGGGGGAGGCCCTCGGCGATCGGAAATGGCTACGATCTATACCATCGGCGATGGGACCTCGCCGCTACAGCTATCGCAGTGCTCTCCGTGCTTCCTGCGTTCAGTCCAGCTTAGTTTACTCCGCCTTGTTCCCTTCCATAATTCTGCCCGCTCTTAGCAGAAACCTAGACTCGTGCCTGCCAGGTGCTCAGGATCGCGTTGGTCTCTACACCAGGCTTCTAAGCGCCACCGGAATTTGTGAAGGCGCTTGTGCCAAGCGCCTGTGGATTTCGCGGAGCGCTTAGAACAAGCGCACCCACGACTCGTCCGATCTAAGCGATCGCATTACACCGTGCCGCGCAGACTACCCGCTCAAGTTTGGGAAGGGCGATCTACGATCGCTGGGACGCCGTTCCGCTCAACGACCACTTGTCGCATCCCCCGGCTCCCGAGGGCAGAGTAGTCGTGACCGGCCTCGACGGGACACGTCCAAAGGAAAACCAGCGGCACATCGCCCGTGTTGATCGAGCGATGGGCCCAATAGGGCGGAATATAGGTGACCTTGCCGGGCGCAAGTTCAGCGTTACAGGAGGTGCCGTCTTCCTGTTCGAACAAGACGAAACCACTGCCTGACAAGGCTTGATAGGTCTCCGCGTGATCGCGCTTGCTATGGTAGTGTCCGCGCGTGAGGTGATATTCCGATCCCACTTTGCCTGGATAGATGATCGTCGTGCCAAAGAAGATGTCTCCTTCGGTCTGGCTTTCATTAAAAGCATAGTTCTCATAACAGAGCGGATCATTTTCTTCGCGAATGCGTCTCTCTAAATCGGCCGCATCGAGGAAAAGGCCACGGAGATCTGAAAGGCGCTTCTGGTAGTGAGCGCTCGCCTGAGAAATTAAACCCGTATCCATAGCAATGCTCACGGCGCAGGGTGGAGGAGAATTTTTTCGGTTCATATCTTGCCTAAGAGCGCAGCCGAGTCTTAGCGGCGCCGCGTAGTTTGGATTCTATCATGTCAAATCGATTGGAAGCGGCTGCTCATCTTCACTTGGAAAGAATTGAGGGCCGCGGCTTCTTTTCTGCCTGGTCAGCGGGCAGAGGTTGCAGAGACCTGGGAAGTGGTGATTACTGGCTGAGGTTTCACGGGCCGCAGAGCATTCTCAAAAACCCAATTCGCGACCTGCTCGCCTTGGGCATAACCGGCACGCACAGCGCTGGAAAAATGGATGCCCGCAACGATACGCGAAGCGCCATTCTCTCGCGCTGCTTCGGACAAGCTCCAAAACTTCCGGATGATGTCCGGATATGGTTCGCCACTGGTCATCGAAAAGCTAACGAAATCCGTGCCGAAGAAGCGAGCCATGACAGTAGCCGCACCGGCTCCCAGAACCGTGTGAGTCGAAGGGTAGTCGGGGACTGGCGGGGTAAGCAAGTAGCTCAGCCACTCGCGATCGCCCAAATGGCGAATTGCGGTGACCGGCCGCCAATAGTTGCAATAATATTTGTCTTCGAACCCAGCAATGAAGCCGTCGGCCATGGCTAGGTTTACTAAGGCAAACAAGCGTGCGTTCTCCCAGACATCGAACTGCCGCGGCGTGGCCACTTCTCGGGCAATCCGGTTCCAGCCCCGTGGAGAGCTCTCATACCAATACCGTGCAATCTCGCTTTGTTCGGGTGTGCGAGTCGGACTCTTGCTGCCGCCGATTGCCCTCACCTCCTCGACTTCAGCAAAAGCCCTCTCGCTATCTACCGGCGGCGGAGGGGGGCAACGGAACTGGGCGGACGACTGAAGGACAAAGGGCGTTATCTTACCCCAATGGGACATGAACGCCGGAGTAAAATCTGGCGGTGTCGGGCAATACTGCCCCGGCTCGGTACCGGGCGTATATTCAACCGTCCGGTTGGCGCCATCGCTCTCTCGTGCGGCGAGGATAGCAGTGGCTGCGGCTCGCCCAATTTCCACGCCGGCTTCCTTTCTCGGGCTCTCAGGGACTCGACCAAGCGACTCCTCGAAAGCGATATCGAAGCTTTCTTTGCCGGCCGGAAGCAGGGCAATAAGTGCTTCGTGGGCCGCGCCAGCCACGGCGGCGTCGACCGACGCATCGACTCGTGTTGACCGCTCCTTCGGGCAAATAGGGTTGCTAACGAGGCTGAACGGCATTGACCGCATCGTGAATCGAAATGTGAAGCATGGCGAAGATGCGGCTTTCCGTGAGAGGATCAACTTTGTTGGCGACCGCAGCATCCGTGGCCACTTGATTCCATCGTATGACTTCATCTGCAGAAGCGGTGCTTAGGGAACCTCCTCCGACGACGACTATCCCGGCCAATGTGGCGATGCTCAGAGCTCGCAAGTTGATGTGAGCGAGAGTAAAAGAGGACGATAGTCCGCCCTTTTCATCTTTGTTCTTCATGTCTTCGTATCGGGAACAATTGGAAACGACCATAACGCGAACTGCTATCGGCGACAAGTTCGTGGCCTCCACCTCGAACAACGATCTTCGTTTTTTAGCAGCTGGTCTAAATCTAAGTTCTAGCTAGGCAATGGTTCACCATGCTTCCTAGCCCGGAGCCTTCAAACGTTTCACCACCACACGAACAACCGGGCGGCGTTACTGCGCCCTTCCACCTACTGCTCCATCTTCAGCACAACGCGAAAGCGCGCCTTGCCACTGATCATGCGGTCGTAAGCTTCCGCTACTCGGTCGAGCGGATAGACTTCATTCATGGACTTGACCCCCGTCAGTGCACTGAACTTGAGCGTGTCCTCCGAATCCCTGGCGGTGCCGGAATACCAACCTTTGACTGCCCGGCGTCCAAAGATCAATAAGGCGGGCGATATCTGGATTGAATCCGACACACCGACAATCATCAAAGTGCCGTTCAATCCCAAACCGCCCTGCATCGTCGCCATTGCACTAGCATCCGTCACCGTGGTGAGGATCGCCTTGGCGCCACCGAGCTTTTGCAACTCTGCGGCCGGGTCCTGTGCCTGGCTGTCAATGTAATAATGAGCGCCGAGCTGACGGGCCAAGGCCTCTTTGTCTTGTCCGCGCGCGATTCCGACCGTCTTGAAGCCCATTTGCGCGGCGTATTGGACGCCGAGATGACCCAGGCCGCCAAGCCCCTGCACGGCCACGACATCCCCGGCCCGCGCGCCACTGTTCCTCAGGGCATTGTAGGTTGTGATGCCGGCACACATCAGCGGTGCCGCTGCCACTGGATCCAGATCGTCGGGCACCGCTGCTACCCCAATCGCTGGAGCGACCATGTATTCCGCATATCCGCCGTCAAAAGAAAGGCCCGTGGTGAGAAGTTGCACCTTGCACCCAAAGAAATCACCACTGCGACATGCATCGCAGTGTCCACAGTGGCCGGCGTGCCAGCCGACGCCTACCCGTTGTCCCTCTTTCCAGCCGGTGTCACCCTTACCGACAGCGTCGATCACGCCAATAACCTCGTGCCCGGGCACCCGCGGATATTGCAAACGAGCCGGGTTACCGTCCTTGACCATGACATCACTGTGACAGATCCCGCACGCTTGGACTCGAATTCTCACCCAGCCGGCGCCCGGTTCCGGAATTTCACGCTCTACGATTTCAAAGGGTTCGCCCGGACGGGCAACCTGTGCAGCACGCATC
>DATLIT010000221.1:0-14743 GCA_035539295.1 Terrimicrobiaceae bacterium
GGGAATCTCTGCCTCCTGTGAAATGCGGTATGTGCGCAGGAGTGCGTTCTTACTCAAGAGCGGAGTAAAGTCGTAGTCCTCGAAGGCTAGTGAGTCGCAAAGCCGCGTCTCGACACGGGTAATGTCGCGAGGACTCGTCACCGGTTCAAGCTGCGTGCTGCATACCCGAAATATATCCAGAGCGAGGTTGTCCCCACGGGTGAAGACATCCGCGCTCAAGATGTTCACTTGGGCGGAGAGGAACGCGCCGGCAATGCGTTCGAGCAGGCGCGGGCGGTTCCATCCGCAAACCCACACTTCACTATGTCCCTGCTCAGGGCGGGCGATCCATTTGAAAACGGGTGCGTAGGGGGGCGGATCTTCGCGCGTCAGATGCGTCTCGAGGAACGTTCGAAACAGGCGAACATGTCCGGCGATCTGCTCGGACTCGAACATTTGGAAGTATCGCTCCGGCATGTGTTCGAAATGGGCCTCGATTTCCTCAGCGAAATCTTTTGGTAAGCGCCGAACGACCGCCTCCCTCAGGTCCTCGAGGTTTTGCCGCAGCTGCGCCATGCTGATTTTTCCACCCTCGAAAAAGTCTGTCATCCGTCTGTAGAGGATCCAGACAAGCCCCTCTTTCCAATCGGACCAATTTTGATCGCTGGTCCCTTGGCCGTCGGCCAAAGTCAGAAGCATCAAGGCATCGAGGTTCGCGCGGTTGCCGACGATGCCGCCGAATTCGGCGATGGTGGCGGGATCATCGAGATTCCGCTTCTGGGCGGTGAAGGAGACCTCGTAGTGGGAGTTGACCAGCGTGATGAGCATGCGGCGCCGCTCCGGAGAGAGCTGCAGGCGCCGCGCCACCTTTTGCGCCAGCACGGCGCTCGCATCCTCATGGTTCCGCTTGTTGCCGGCTTTGCCGGTGTCGTGAAGGAGAAGGGCCAAATAGAGGATGGCGGGATCTTCCAGCTTTTGAAATAAGGCGCGATAGCCGCGGAATTTCTCGGCCTCGGCAACAAGAACCCCGTCGAGCTTCTCGGTGCACACGAGAGTATGCTCGTCCGCCGTGTAGCGGTGATAAAATTCGTGCTGAACCAGGCAAGTGAGTGCGCCAAACTCCGGAACATAGCGTCCAAGAAAGCCGAGGTCGTGCATTTCGCGCAAGATGCGGCCGACCTCGCCCTTCCGTGAAAGGATCGCCAGAAACGTCTCTCTGGCGACGCGGGCATATTGAAACGTGCGATTCACCAGACGCAGGCGCCGGCGAATGCTGTCCCGCAGTTCGGCGCTGAAACTGAGTTGCCGGACTTGAGCGTGGTGAAAAGCTCGGATCAGTCGATAGGGATCTTCGGCGAAGGTTTCCCTCGATTCTTCATAGAGCTTCCCGTTGCGGGCGACAAACCCGTCGAATTTTTCAACTTTCGGGCGAAGAATTCCAAAGAGTGCCGATCGTTCGGGAACCGCAGTGATGCGCTCGATCGCGGTTTGTGTAACCAGATGGATGTTGCGCGCATGACTGAAGTACTCGCGCATGAAAGCTTCAACGCGGTGCAGGATATGCTTCTGCGGGAAGTTGAATCCCGCGGCGACGCGACCTTGAAGCTGAAGGGTAAGTGTGTCGAGAGGACGGCCGCTCGAGTAGTGCATCTCCGTGCGCACGCGTAATAGAAAATCGTAGCTCTTATCGAGTGCACGGCGTTCGGAATCACGCAGGAAGCGCCGCTCGAGCAACTTGGCGGTGCTGTTAAGCTTCTCTTTGAAATAGCTTATCCAGAGGAGATTGTGATAATCGCGCAGGCCTCCTACGCCATTCTTCACGTTTGGCTCCTGCATGAAAACGCTGCGCCCGTACTTTTCGCGTGTCTCTGCCCGATTCGAGAGGCGCCAGGAGATGTATTCTCCTTCTCGTCCACGGACGCATTCCTTTTCAAACTTCCCCCTGAACTCGTTGAAGAGCTCCCGGTCGCCGCTTAGATAGCGCGATTCGAGCAGGGAAGTTTTTGTGACCATGTCTGCATTGGCGAGCTTGATCGTTTCCGAGATCGAGCGGGTGGAATGGCCGACCTTGTAGCCAATATCCCAGAGGTTGGTAAGAGTCTTGCGAATGACGTCTTCCGATTCCCTCGAGGGCTGCGGATTTGCCGTCGTGAACATAATATCGATATCACTGAAGGGGATGAGTTCCCGACGACCGTACCCACCCAGTGCCGTGATCACGAGTGGTTCGGAGAGGCCTTTTGGAACTACCGATCGGACCACGCCTTCGAAGAGCTCCTTAAAGAGGATGTCAACGAGGTCCGAGCGTTGGCGCGCAACCTCGCGTCCGCCGCCCCCCGCGTGGTGCCACATTCGCAGGCGATGTTCCTCGACCTTGCGAAACCCCCGAAAGATCTCAATGCTCTCTCCGACGCGTTTAAGGGCTTTATCGCGGAGCGCACGTGCGGCCAGCTCGAGGGCTTGTTCGTTGGGAGTAATCATCAGGTGTGGCGCGCAGGCATCTCAAAGTGCGGCAGATCATTCCCACCTTTTGAAGCCGACTGCCTGAACTCTTAATTCCACTGGATGGTCCGCCTATTCATGGGGCATCCAAGGTTACTTTGTCCGGATGACGATTTCGACGCGGCGATTGATCTGCTGCTCCTCAATGCTTCCAGATGCTGGTGCGATGAGGCGCGTTTTGCCAAACCCTCGAGCGGAGATTCGGTCGGGAGAGATATTCATCGTCGTGATCAGCCAGGCCTTAACAGTTTCCGCGCGCTGGCGGCTGAGTTCCATGTTGTAAACGTCGGAACCAAACGAGTCGCTATGCCCCTCGATGATGAAGGAGGCTTGTGGATTTCGTCGGATTAGAGTCCCCAGCTTTTCCAAGCTGGCCAATGCTTCGACACGGAGGGTGACCTGATCATAGTCGAAGAGCAAATCGGTTGGCATCAGAATTGGGGCTGTTTCCGCACTGAGAGGTCCAGTGCGGGCGAGTAGCTCGTCCAGGTTGCTAAAACCCGGGGTATCACCGCCACGCAACGGGCCGGTCTTGGCAATGGCCCGGCCGGTCAGTGCCTGCGGATCGAGCACTTTGCCCGTCGGACGACCTGCGGGGCTCGGCTTCTCGGCCAGGAGTGCTTTTTGCAGCGCCCGGGTATCCTCGAGAATACTCTCTGCGCCGCTCCGCTTCGCCATTTGCGTGGTCTCTTCAAGCGTGGTTGAAGAAGCCGTCGGTTTCTCCGAGAGCACCGACTGGTCAATCTTCGGGGCCGCTGGTTCGCCCTTAATGTCCGCCATCAGCTTCTCGAAAGATGCCTTCTCGTCGGGCAAAATGACGCTCTGTGGCGCCAAGGAAGCCTGCTTTTCGGAACCTTCTTCCGGGGCCAGCAGCTTTGAGTCAATTTCGACTCGCTCGAGTTGGAACGCCCGCGGGACGATTCGTTCGTAGACTTCGCGGCCGGTGGAGGGCAGGGAATGACTTTGCGCCCAGAGGCAAAACACGAGATGGAAAAGCAGGGAGAGGACCAGAGCAGGAATGAGCCAGCGCGAGAAGCTCGATGCCGAGTCCCGGTGAACATCGTCAAACTCCGTGGCGATCATAATCTTCAAACTATGGCGGCGCCTTCGGAATTTCAATCTGGAAGCCCATGAACCCGCCATTTATCGGTTGTCGCGTGAAAAGCCTGATGGAGCATTTCAAGGGTCTCGGATCGAAGTTGGTCACGCTGCGGGATACCCCTCATGCGATTGCTGGTGGCGTGGCGATTGGAGTGTTCGTCGGGTTCACTCCGCTCTTTGGAATCAAGACGCTGCTTTCGCTGGGCGGCGCTTATCTTCTTCGCTGCAATCCGATCGCCGCGGTGATCGCTGTGTCGTTGCATGACATCGTCACGCCGCTGTGGCCAGTCCTGCTTCGCGTCGAGTACGATCTCGGTTATTGGCTGCTTAGTCATCCGCATCACTTCCCGCCCAAGATGGAGATGCACCACATCCATGTGAGCGAGATGTTGAAATGGACCACATTCTTCCACATCGGGTTTCCGCTTCTGCTCGGTTCGCTGTTCCTTGCGGCTCCCGCGGCCGCCCTCTTCTACTTCGTGCTCCTGAAATTTTTACAGGCGCGGCAAGCGCGACACGAAGGCACCCACGGTGGCGCGCAGGAATGAAGGCCGCTTTTCCCCTTGCGGGATGACCGGAACTCGCCGTTAATCCGCGTTCCGCATGTCCTCGCACATTCTGACTCTCGGTCTTCCTTCAGGAAGTCTGATGGAGGCAACAATCAACCTGTTTGCCAAGGCTGGTTTTTCGGTGTCGGGATCGACGCGGTCCTATCGGCCTGCCATCGACGATCCTGAGCTGGAGATCCGACTGCTGCGGGCCCAGGAGATCAGTCGCTACGTCGAGCATGGATATCTCGATGCAGGAATCACCGGCCGCGACTGGGTGGCTGAAAATGAATCCGACGTGCGCGAAATGACTGAGCTATCCTTCAGCAAAACGAGTGCCCGCCCGACGCGCTGGGTCCTCGTCGTCCCGGAGGAATCGCCCATCCGTAGCGTGCGGGACCTTGAAGGCAAGCGCGTAGCCACCGAAGCGGTCGGACTAACCCGGCGCTTCTTCGAACGCGCGGGAGTCCAGGTGGAGATAGAGTTCTCGTGGGGGGCAACCGAAGTCAAAGTTCCCGATCTCGTGGATGCCATTATCGATATAACCGAGACGGGTTCTTCTCTGCGAGCCAACAAACTACGCATTGTCGAGACGCTGTTGGAATCCTACCCCGTGTTGATCGTCAACCATCAGGCTTTCGAAGATGGATGGAAGCGCGCGAAGCTCGAAACGCTCACCCTCCTGCTCAAGGGGGCGATTAACGCCCGTGACTTGGTCGGGCTGAAGATGAATCTTCAGGAGTCGAACTTGAAGAATTTGCTTGAGGCATTGCCCGCGCTCCGAAATCCTACAATTTCACCCTTGGCCCAGTCTGGGTGGGTTGCTGTCGAGACGGTGATTGAGGAGAAGATCGTCCGGGAGATCATTCCCAAACTTAAAGCATTGGGTGCGGAAGGAATAATCGAGTATCCGCTCAACAAGGTTGTCTATTAGTTTGAAGTCTACACACCGCTCATGGGTTCACTGAAAAAGAAGAGAAAGGCGAAGATCGCGAAGCACAAGCGCCGTAAGCGCATGCGCGAAAATCGTCACAAGAAGCGTTTGCGCTACAAGTCGTAAGGGATACACTTCGAGCATGAGCGGGAAGGGACCAATCGAGGCTGCCGATTGCAGAACTCGGCAGATTCTCCTTCTTTTCGCGGTTGCTGCCTTTGCACTGGCCGACTTCGCTGCCCTCGGAGCCGTCGCTGATGTGCTTCCGACGGATGCGGCACAGACCACTCGTGCCCTGGACAGCAAGGGCCAGCGCAAAGCGGACGCCCTGGCGTGGTTTGTCAACGGTCTCTTCGAAGAGGAGAGCGACGGGCCTGAGAAGGCGCTCGAAAGTTACCGCAAGGCGCTCGCTCTGGATCCCGCCAATGCCGATCTGGCTATTAAGGTGGCCTATGACTTCCTTCGCCGCGGAGAAACAGCCGAGGCAATTTCCGTGTTGAAAGACGCGGTCAAGGCGGCCCCAAAGGAAACGGCCCCTTACCTGGCACTGAGCGCAACCTACCTGCGCCACCTGCACAAGCCAGATTTAGCCACCAAGTACGCACAGGCTGCCATCGAAATGGCGCCTAAGTCGTTCGCTCCGTATGAAGCGCTCTGGGAAGTTTATCTGTCAGGAGGCCAAACTACCAAGGCGGAGCAGGTCCTCGAGAAGGCGGCACGGTCGAAGAGCGAGGATGCTAGCTTCTGGCTCTCGCTGGCCGAGCTCTGCAGTCGAAATGTCCTTCGCGACTCGAGCGCTACTTTGACCGAGGCCGAACTTCAGCGCGTCGGACGTCTGCTCGAAAAGGCGGCCACCTTTGGGGAGAAAGATCCCGCAGTGCTGAGCAAGGTTGGCGACTTGTATGTTCTGACTCGCCAGACGAGTAAGGCGCTCCCCTTTTACAGAAAAGTCGTTGAATTAAGACCCTCTTATCCGCAGATCCGGGAGAAGCTTGCTGGTTGCCTGATTGAAGCTGGCCAGATCCAGGCCGCGATTGAAGTGATCGAGGATCTTGTCGAGCTGAATCCGCTCAGCATCGCCGCATATGACCAGCTTACGCAGCTGTATCTGAAGGTCGGCAACCAGCAGAAAGCGTTGGCGAGCGCCAAACAAGCGCTGCTCATCGAGCCCCAGCTGCTGCCACGCCATTTGCAGGTGATCGATTTGCTTTTCAAGCAAAAGGAATACGAGGGCGCCTCCTCCGCTCTGGAGGAAGCTCGAAAGCGGTTCCCGAAGGCTGGGCTCCTCACCTACTATCACGCCGTTGCCCTGAGCCAGATCAAGCACCATGAGGAGGCCATGCGCGCCTTCGAAAAAGCACTGGTGGAAGCAGGTAATAGCCAGCCAGACATGCTCAATGCCGATTTCTACTTTGATTACGGCGCCGCTGCCGAACAGGCTGGCCAATATGTGAAGGCCGGCGAGCTCTTCCGGAAATCAATCGAACTGGATCCTGACAATGCCGCGCGGTCTTACAACTACCTTGGCTACATGTGGGTCGAGCGTAGCGAAAATCTGGAGGAGGCAAGTCAACTCATCCGGCGCGCTCTCGAGTTGGATCCGGGCAATGGCGCTTACGTGGACAGTTTGGGCTGGCTTTATTTTAAACAGGGGAAATTTCAGGAAGCGTTGACGGAGTTGCTGCGTGCGGCCGAGTTGCTTCCCGAGCCAGACGCTGTCGTATTCGAGCACATCGGAGACGCCTACAACAAGCTCGGCAAGAATGCCGAAGCGGTTCTCTATTGGCAAAAGGCGCTGCAGCTCAGTCCCGAGAATAAGACGATTGCGACCAAGCTGGACAAGAGCGCAGAGAACGTTGCCAAGCAACCGGGTCCGAACCCGCCTTCTAGCTCACAAATTCCAGCGCACTGATCTGCGGAATGAGCCTTTGCTCAGCCGCTTCGCTCAAGAATCCCTCGACGGCGACCTTGCCTTCTTCGCCGTAATCGATGGTAAACTCGTTGACGTACATCCCGATGAACTGGTCCGCTAGCGGAATATCCAAGCCTCGCGCGTGAGCCATGCTGTGGGTGACGGCCGATGCGCGATGTTCGAGCGCATAACGAATGCTGGTTCGCAGGATTCCGCTAATTTCGCTTCGGACCTCGAGAGGGATGTCTTTGCGGATGACGTTGCCGCCGAGAGGAAGGGGTAGGTTGCGCGTCCGCTTCCACCACTCTCCCAAGTCGAGGACACCGGTGAAGCCTTCCTGCTCATAGGTGAGCTGACCCTCGTGGATGATCAGGCCGACGCCTGCCTCTCCCGAGTGCACCGCTGCGAAGATTTCGTCGAAGGGAACGACGATGTAGTCGAAATCCTGTCCAAGAAAGAGCTGCGCCGCCAGAAACGCGCTGGTCATGCGGCCTGGCACGGCGATCGTTTTGCCGCGAAGCCAGTCCTTTTTGCTTAGATCGTCGGCGCCTTCAGAGAGACCGTGAGAATCCTTCGAAACGAAAACGGGACCGTAGCCATTGCCCATGCTCGCACCGCTCGGCAGGAGGGCATAGCGATCCAGAACGTAGGCGAGGGCGTGGATCGAGAGCGCGGTGATATGCAGTTCGCCGCGCGTTGCCCGCTCATTGAGCGTCTGAATGTCTTCGAGGATGTGGGTAAAGCGATAGCCTTTTAGGTCGATCTTGTTTTCGGCCATGGCGTAGAACATGAAGGCGTCATCAGGATCCGGCGAATGGCCGAGGGTGAGGGTTGTCGATTTCCAGGCAGACATTAAGAAGGTTCGGCAGGTGAAAGTTCGGCGTCAAGCGAGGCTATCTCGCGGATCAATTGTGGTCCGCGGTAGACCAGACCCGTATAGATCTGAACGAGGCTCGCGCCGGCGTCAAACTTCTCCTTGGCTGAAGCCTTATTCATCACGCCCCCGGACGCAATCAGCGGGAGCGGACTTTGCGAACTCAGCATCTGGAGGAGATGAGTGGCACGTGCTCGAAGCGGAGCGCCACTGAGACCACCCTGTTGATCACGGCCGTTCGGGAGCACTGAATGATCCAGCGTTGTGTTCGTGGCGATCAGACCGGCCAACTTCTCGTCCGCGGCGAGTCTGCCTATCTCGAGCGCCGTTTCATCCTCGAGATCTGGCGCGATTTTGACGAGTAGGCGGGCGTGCGGGTCTTCTCTGCGCAGAGTATGGACGATATCACGCAAACGCTGAGTTTCCTGTAGTTCTCGCAGGCCCGGCGTATTGGGGGAGCTCACGTTGATCACGAAATATTCCCCAAACGGCCGAAGTGCGCGAAAGCTAGACAAATAGTCTGCGGATGCCTCCTCGAGCGGCGTATCCTTGGACTTCCCTAAATTGATTCCGACAGGTACGGCCGGCCACTTGCCTGTTTTTCGAAGTCGATCAAGGCGGACGGCGACCGCGTCGGCACCATCATTGTTAAAGCCCATGCGGTTGACCAAGGCGGATTGCTCGGGATAGCGAAAGAGCCGGGGGCGGGCATTGCCGGACTGTGGGCGGGCAGTAATCGTCCCAATCTCAACGAACCCGAATCCGAGTGCTTCCCAACCTCGCAAGGCGATACCATTCTTGTCCATGCCGGCGGCCAACCCTACGCGGCTCGGAAATGTTACGCCAAAGAATCGACGAGGCGGGCAGGGTGGAAGCCTGCCAAAGATTATGCGCACCAGGAGCGGCGGTAATATTGAAAGCTGTCGAAGCACTAAATGGTGCGCACGCTCGGCATCGAGACTAAAGAGAAGCGGTCGGAGGATGCGCGTGTAGATGTTCACTTTCCGATGCAGAAAGTGGAAAAAATTTCTCCGAGAATCTCTTCAGCATCCGCCGCACCGATGACCTCGCCGACGGCATCAAGGGCCTCTCGCAAAGGCACCGCGACAAGTTCCGGATCAACGGCGGCCCGGAGCTTTTCCGCGGCTTCGTGCAGGCGGGATTGGGCACGTTGAAGACACGCCTGATGCCGCGCGTTGATTGCGGCCAGCATCGGTGCATCCATGGGGCGATCTCCGCGAACTTTTGCTACGATCAAATCGACGAGACGGTCAATTCCTTCGCCGGTCCGGCAGGAAATTGCCACTTGCCCGCTCTGTGGCAGCTGTTTCGTGGCTATGGGGGGATGGAGAAGGTCGACTTTGTTTAATGCAAGAATTTCGCGCTCGCTCGGTTCGAGCCTCGGGTTTTGCGTGATGTCTGCAACCCGCACGATCACATCAGCGCTCTCCATGGCTCGTCTGGCGCGCTCCACGCCCTCGCGCTCGACGGCGTCTGCGGTCTCTCTTAGGCCCGCAGTATCGGTTATCCGAAACGGAATGCCGCGCAGGCTGGCGAATTCCTCGATCGTATCCCGCGTGGTCCCGGGACTGGCACTCACGATAGCCCGATCAAAACCGAGCAATCGGTTGAGGAGGCTCGACTTTCCTGCATTTGGCTCACCGCAAAGGACCAGGCGGACTCCCTCGCGCAGGATCCGACCTTCATTCGCCGTTGCCAGCAGGCGTTCAATCCGGCGGTAGATTTCCTCGATCTCGCGGAGCAACCTGTCACCTGTGTGTGGTTCGATACCCTCGTCGGGGAAGTCTATATAAGCCTCGACGTGAGCAACCGTCCTGAGAAGGTGGCTACGAATTTCTTCGATTTCGTGCCCGAGACGTCCGGAGAGTTGCTCTTCGGCGGCGCGCAGAGCCAGGGAGGTGCTGGCCCGTATGACGTCCATCACTGCCTCCGCTTGGGTGAGGTCCATCTTGCCGTTAAGAAAGGCCCTTCGCGTGAATTCGCCCGGTTCAGCCGCGCGAGCTTCGGCGCGCAATACCGCTTCGAGCAGACGGGACGCGACCAGCACACCTCCGTGGCAGTGGAACTCCGCCATGTGCTCCCCCGTATAGCTATTGGGCGCCCGGAAAACGACAGCCATCCCTTCATCCAGCTTTTCCTCTGCGTAACGAAAGCAGCCGAAGTGCAGCACTCTTTCGACAAGCGGGCGGCCCGGATTCGCTCGTGCGAAAAGCTGCTCGGCAATTGTCAGAGCGCGCGGCCCGGAGATGCGGATGACCGCGATGGCTCCTTCGCCAGGGGCCGTGGATATCGCAGCAATGGTATCGTCAGCGAGCACGTCAGGCGCCTGCCGTCTGCTGCGCCCGCTCTAGCAATCCTTCTGAGTTCAAGCGTTGCAGCTCTGCGACAAAGCGCCGATTCTGATCCATCGTTCCTACGGAAACGCGAATCCATTCGGGAAGCTTGTAGCTGCGCATCGCGCGAACAATCAGACCGCGGCGAAGCAGCGCCTCAACGACCTTGTCGCCATCGCCCACCCGCACCAACACGAAATTGGCCGCACTCGGAACAAACTCCAGCCCCATCGATAAGAAGGTGGACTGCAAGAATTCTCGACCTTCATGCGTGAGCTCGCGGGTCTCCCGCATGTATTCATCGTCATAGATTCCGGCGAGAGCTCCGGCTTGCGCGATACTGTTGGCGTTGAATGGCTGGCGTGTCTTTTGCAGGACCTCTGCGATCTCCTTCGAAGCAAGACCATAGCCGATCCGCAGACCGGCGAGTCCTTGAATTTTCGAGAACGTTCGCATGATGACAACGTTGCGCCCATCGCGCACGAACTTCAAAACGTTGGGCGGATTGTCCAGGAATTCGTAATAAGCCTCATCGAAGACTACCAGCACCTCCTCAGGCACGCGACCCATAAAATCATCGATCTCCTGCTGACCAACCATGGTTCCGGTCGGATTATTGGGATTTGCAATGAAGATCTGCCGGGTTCGCCAACTGACGGCAGCAAGCATCGCGTTGAGATCGTGGGTGAAACCCGGGTCGGGCACTTCGATCGTCTTGGCTCCAAAGAGTTGCGCCATCAAGGTGTAGACGGCAAACGCGTGACGCGCGGTGATTACCTCATCGCCAGGGCGAAGAAACGCATGCCCGATGAATTCAATGATCTCATTCGAACCATTGCCCAGAACAACATTTTCCCGAGTCAGCCCAAGTTTTTCTGCGATGGCGGTGCGCAGTGCCCAGCCGCCGCCGTCAGGGTAAAAGTGGGCGCGATCGAGCGCTTCGCGCATCGCCGCCACAGCCTTCGGCGACGGGCCGAGCGGATTCTCGTTGGAGGCCAATTTAACGATTTCCTCCGGTCGCAATCCCATTTCGCGCGCCAGCTCTTCGACGGGTTTGCCAGGCTCATACGAGACAAGCTTGAGGATGTGTTGGTGCGCGGTCTTCCACATAAAGGTTTTCAGTCTTAAGTTTGTAGGCTTTAAGAGGCACGTCAAATTCCGAGGCGAAGAACGATTTTATCCAAAGCTCAAAACTTAAACCTTACGACTTGCCGATGCTCATCGCCGTGATTGCCGATACCCACGGGAGGTTCCCGGCCTCCGCCGCCAGTCAATTGAAAAAAGCGGATGAGGTTTGGCATCTCGGCGACTACTGCGATCAACAAACTCTCGAGGCCGTCAAGGCAGTCGGCAGGCCATTCTACGGGATCCTTGGCAACAATGACTGGGGCCTCAACCTGCCGCCACAGCTACTCCTCGAACGCGTCAGGAGGACTTTTCTCCTCATCCACATTCCGCCACCACGCCTTGGCGGAGCAGATTTCCTCCTTCACGGTCACACTCATATCCCCCGCGACGAAATCGTCGGCTTGACCCGCGTCCTCAACCCGGGCACCCTCGGGGGACCGAGTCGCGGCGCTCCGCCAAGCTGGGCATGGATGACGCTCGATGAGAAAACCTCGGCGGTTTCCTGGAAGCTAGTGCGCGTTTGAGACCTCTCAACCCTCAACTCCCAACGTCTTGAAAAGTGCTCGGGGGGGGACTTGAACCCCCATGCCTTTCGGCATACGCCCCTCAAACGTACGTGTCTGCCATTTCACCACCCGAGCAGAGCAGAAAGCCGAAGTTTGCCGCTCGCGAACTCCCGCGCAAGGGAAAATTTCGCTTGCCGGAGGAGGGGAGGTGTGGAATTTTCGCAGGTTCCTACAGAGGAGACGAATGGCATACGCAGTGATACAAACCGGTGGCAAGCAATACCGCGTCGCAGAAGGTGACGTCATCGAGATTGAAAAGCTCGATCTCGAGCCGGGCGCAGAGGCCAAACTTGAAGAGGTCCTTCTAGTGTCGAATGGCGACGGCCTCTCGATTGGGGCGCCGCTGGTGACGGGGGCTGCGGTCACCGCCGAAATCCTTGAGCAGGCAAAGGCGCCAAAGGTCATTGCCTTCAAGTACAAGCGCCGCAAGGGCTATCATCGCACCGTCGGTCATCGCCGTCAGCTCACGCGACTGAAGATCAAATCCATCACCGCATAATGCAGGCTTATGGCTCATAAAAAGGGACAAGGAAGCGTCAAGAATGGACGCGACAGCGCAAGCAAACGTCTCGGTGTGAAAAAGTTTGGAGGAGAGTCCGTGATCGCGGGAAACATCATTCTGCGCCAGCGTGGCAGCAAATTCCTTCCCGGCCGAAATGTTGGTCTCGGACGCGACTACACCATTTTTGCTCTCGTCGACGGGCGGGTGAGTTTCGATCGGAATGGCCGCCGCGTGAACGTCGAAAGCGTGTAGGTCCGAAAATTTGTAGAGGCGCTTGTGGCAAGCGCCCTTATAACCCGCCCGAAAGGTCTCTCATTTCTGGGGCGAGCTCTGCCCGCGTTTCAAAGGGTCTTGCAGAATTCTTCGAGGCGATCGACGCCTTTTTTAATCACGTCGAGGCTCGTGGCGTAGCTAAGCCGGATCGTCCGGTCGTCACCGAAGGCGATCCCGGGAACGACGGCAACATTCGCTTTGCTCAGCAGTCGATCGGCAAAGTTCTGAGACTTCAGCCCATAGCTGCTCACGTTCACGAGAACGTAGAA
Source organism: Terrimicrobiaceae bacterium (assembly GCA_035539295.1). Taxonomy (GTDB): domain Bacteria; phylum Verrucomicrobiota; class Verrucomicrobiia; order Chthoniobacterales; family Terrimicrobiaceae; genus DASTFP01. The sequence goes on from DATLIT010000221.1 coordinate 12,943, forward strand.
TGCCCCAAGTGGGCGGACAGCGCTCAACCCGGAAATGTTGCTGAGTCGATCGAACATGTACTCGCGGCGAATATCGAATTCGTCGCGCATGTCGATGACGCACTGCTGATCGCCTTTCAGAGCAGCCAGGCCGCCCTTTTGCGCAAATGAACATGGGTTTGAGGTGCTGTGGCTTTGCATTGAATCGATGGCCTTAGCGATTGCCTCCGGAGCCGCCAGATAACCCAATCGCCATCCGGTCATCGCATAGGCCTTGCTGAAGCCATTCACCGTAATCGTCAAATCATGCGCCTCCGGCGTGAGCGAGGCGATGCTGACATGCTCTGCGCCTTCGTAGGTGAGTCTTTCATAGATTTCGTCCGAGAGAATATAGATCTCCTCCTCTGCAGCGACCTCAGAGATCGCGCGGAGTTCTTCCCTGGTATAGACTGATCCTGTCGGATTACCGGGGGAATTGATGATGATCATCTTGGTCTTGGGGGTCATCGCATTTTCGAATTGTTCTGCGGTGATCTTCCAAGCGCTCTGTTCGGTCGTTTCAACTATGACCGGCTCGGCTCCAGCCAGGCGAACCATTTCCGGATAGCTCAACCAATAGGGTGCCGGAATGATAACTTCGTCGCCGGGATCACAGACAGCGGTCACGGCGTTGTAACACGACTGTTTAGCACCATTGCTGACGATGATCTGGCTCGGCTTGTAGTCGAGATTATTGTCCTTCTTAAACTTTTCTGAAATCGCTTGGCGCAGCTCTGGCAGACCAGAGCTGGGTGTGTATTTGGTGAACCCCGCCTGAATTGCTTCGATGCAAGCGGTCTTAATATGCTCGGGAGTATCCATGTCCGGCTCACCAGCTCCGAAGCCGCAGACGTCGATGCCTTCGGCTTTGAGCGCTTTGGCTTTGCTGTCGATGGCGAGGGTGAGCGAGGGAGTGAGTTCTTGAACGCGAGTAGCAAGTTGCATGTTTTCTTTAGGAGAGGTGAGCGTGGATAAGTGGCTGAAGATTGTTTTCTGCGACGCGAATAATGTCCATCTCGCGCTTAGCGTTTTCCACCGAGTCCGAGGCATGGGCGGCATTGATCATGATGGTCTGACCAAATTCGCGGCGGATTGTCCCAAAAGGCGCTGTTGCCGGATCAGTCGGTCCGAGGACTTCACGAATCTTAAGAACCGCATCAACCCCTTGATATACGAGGGCAACGCACTTCTGATTTCCAGGAAGGGTATGGCGCTCGGGCGGACATTCACTGGGACGAGTGCCTGCCATGAACTGAATAATGCCCTCCCAATAGCTACGACCAGCCCAGGGCCCGATGAGTTCGCCAAGTTGGCGTTCTATCGAGTCGTTTATCGCGACGCCGAACTCTTCTTCGAGGGCGACACGCGCCCGTCTTCCGCTGGTGTCGGTTAATTTCGCAACCATGGCATCCAGCACCGGTCGGTAGAATTCCTCGGCCTCTGCCACGCTCATGTTGTGAACCTTGAAGCCAATGATCGAGAGTCCTGCACGCGAAAAGAGGTCAACCACGCCCCCCAACCGCGCGTTCGGAAACCGAAAATTGTCGGGCTTGATCAAGACGAGGGTCTTTTCGACATTCTCGCCCGCGGGGTAGGGAATGCAATCATCCAAAATCCCGCCATCGGTGTCCGAGTATTTTGCCCAGATCGCCAGGTGTTTTCGCGCCGAATCGGAATCCTGTGCTGCGAGCACAGCCGGTTCGAAATAGACGAGCCGCCCGTCTTCGACGATGTAGTCACCGTAGGTGTCGCGGATCGTCTCTCCGCGCGGGCGCTCCTGGAC
>DATLIT010000222.1:0-4352 GCA_035539295.1 Terrimicrobiaceae bacterium
GCTCCTGGAAGCCGGTTCAAAAATTCCTTGCCATCTCCGCTGCTTGGCGACTCGCGGCGGCCACACTTGCCTCCTTGGAGGTGGGCATCGCTTCCGTCGGCTCGACGAGAATCTCTCGGATCTCGGTAAAGCCAATGAACCCGAAGATATGCTCCAGATACCTGCCCTGCTGATCCCAGGCTTCGGCGCCGGAACCCGGGCCATACGCACCGCCGCGCGCACAAACTGCGACCAGTGGTTTGCCGGTGACGAGCCCTCTATAACCTTCCTCCGGAGTGAAGCTGAATGTTAGCCCTCGATGCACGAGCAGATCAATGTAGTGCTTGAGCTTATACAGGATGCTGAAATTCCACATCGGCAGCGAGAGGAGATACTTGTCGGCCGATTTGAAATGGTCAGTAATGCGCACGATGGCCTGCCAAATGTGGCATTGTTAGGGAGAGCGAGGGTGCCCATGCTTTACGGCGTATGCGGCGTCAAGCATGGCGCCGTTGATCTCCGGAAGATCGGTCCGCCAGAGGTCAAGCGTGTCAACAATGTCGTTGGCATGTGTCGCACGATAGGACTCGATAAAGCGCGATGCGACCGCTTGCGATGCTGAACGACTGCCTCGCGGTGACGCTTTAATGTGAAACAGTTTTGCCATGATGCCTTTCTTCGTCTCTTGCCGCGATCCCTCGCGGTTTTATAATGAAGACGTTCAACAATCATTCACTCCGACATCCTAAGATCATCTCTATCGGATCGTCGCTCCAGGCGTGCGGTTATCGCGTTCTAAACCACTACACCTGTGAAGGCACTGCCTGCAGTGTGGGGAGGATCCTTCCGCAAACTACCTAGCACCGGCGGCAAGCCTGGATTACGCAAATCACATCTCCGACTCAGCGCGTCCGCATCCCCGCGCTGGCATCCCATTTCAAGGGCTTGTCGCTTCTTGGCATCGGCGCTTCTTTCGTCTCGGAAATGGTTATCCCATATTTCCAGTCGGCCGGACAGATCGCGATGTAGCGTGCGTATCCGCCAGTTCCACCGGCAAATTTCGAATAGCCGATCGACACCAGTGCGCCTTTTTCTGGAACGTGATCAAGATTCGCTACTCCTTCCGCTTGGGCGTAGCCGTGATGCATCAACCATGCCTCGCCTTCAAGCGTCGGGGTGCTGTCGGTATCAAGCGGCTCGTGGCCATGAAAGAGGATCTTCCGTTGCTCGTGGAGAAACCTAAGGGCCGCCAGGCTGACACCCGGGAACCGCTTCATCCTGGCCAGAGCGGGATCCGGCCAGCGCTTCGACCAATCAGATCGGACAAACACCACGGCGCCTTCTGGAATACGCCCGTGCTCCGCTTCCCAGTTTTCGATATCGGCGACCTGGAGATGATAGTTATCATCTTTCGTGAGTTGTTCGACGATGGAAATCACGACCAGCGGTCGAACTGCAAATGTGGCCGGAATCTCGTCGATCGCGGGATACTCTGGAGCCCAATGGCCGGGCGGGTCTAATTGAGTGCCGAGCTGATCGGTGGCAAGCTCGTAACGCGTCGCTTCAAACCCGTCCTTGGCGAACGCATAAGGTTGTTTTGTTTCGGGATTGATCGCCGGGCTAAACTTCGATTGACCGAATCCCGACCATACAGGAATTGACGGCGTAATCGTATGCGTCAAGTCCACATACTTGGCCTGCTTTAGCTTGGACTCATAGAGATTCCAAAGAGAGTCGTCTCCCGAAACGTGGGTTCCTATGAGACAGCTAAAAAAGAATAGAAAACGAAATCGCTTGTTCATACTGGAAGCAACTTCTGATTTTTTGCCTTCGCAAGAGTCAATTGTCCGATTCCCCGCCCTCTGTAGGCGATCTTTGCCCAAGCGGATTTCGTCAACAAGCCACCATCTAGCCACTATGCGGCACGGAATTCCTACACTGGTCACGGCAGACGCTTCATAGCCGACGAGTCGCAACGGCCTTCGGCGGAGTTGAAAGGAACCGAATCTTTGCAGGTTGGTCGGAGGCACAATGTGAGCAAGAAAAACGGGAACGAAAGTAAGGACGTCGTGTTCGGCGTCAGGTCTCTTCTAAAGCGCCAAGTAGTCGGTGACTTACAGAGTGACCGCCGAAGTGTGATGGAAAACGCAGTCGGGTTAATCTAAAGCTGTGGTCGGAGAACGTAAATATGCTACTCTTTCCGTCCATTGCTCCCCAACACCCAAGATCGCCAAATTCCCACAATTTAACCCTCCCTTTATTCCATGAGCCAAATCCTCGATGAAGTTCTCGCCGCGAATCGCAAGTACGCCGAAACTTTCGGCGACAAAGCACGTCTCGCTCTGCCTCCTGCTCGACGCTTCGCGATTCTCACGTGCATGGACGCCCGACTTGATCCAGCAAAGTATGCCGGCCTCAGCGAGGGCGACGCCCATGTGATTCGTAATGCGGGCGGTCGCGCCAGCGACGATGCGATACGCTCGCTTGTGATTTCCTACAAGCTGCTGGGGACGAAGGAGTGGTTTGTCATCCATCATACCGATTGCGGAATGGCACTTTTTACCGACACCATTATGCGCGGGCTTCTGCAGAGCAGTCTCGAAACGGCACAGTTCGGCGATGAGGGTTGGAAGGATGTTGGCCAGGGCCCTGGATCCGAGGAGGGTGACTTTATCGATTGGCTGTCGTTCACAGACGAAACGAGCAGCGTAATTGCTGACGTCACCCGCATCCGTAACCATCCTCTCGTTCCTTCGTCCATACCGGTGTTCGGCTATGTATATGACGTTCGTTCGGGTAATTTGATCGAAGTGCCTGCAGCAACCAAAGCCGGCGCGGCGCAGGTCTGACACTTTCCGGTTCTTGAGATGGGCTATGACGAAAAAGATCGGTCGATCCTGACAAGCCGACTTATTGCCGAACGGAGACCCTACTATTTCAAACTGCTTCGGGCCATAAGATGTGAGAGCCGTCGTCAGTAATGCGCAACCATCGGGCTTTGCTGCTCTTGTAGCGCTTTTTGGCAGCTGCAGCGAAGAAGCGTTCGCCCCGCCAAAATGAAGTGTTTTGCAGCGCGACGCGAGACATCGAAGGCATGATTTCCATCGAAGCACTCGGCCCGGAGGAATGGAAAGTGACGGTCACGGGAGCTGCTCGCACGGAACATCGCGTCCGCGTGCGGGCAGCAGTTATGGAGGATCTGTTCGCAGAGAAACCACCTTCGGTTGAGAAGCTCATCGAAGAGAGCTTCCGCTTCCTACTGGAACGGGAGCCCAACACGGCCATTCTCCCCTCTTTCGACCTTCCTGTGATTGCAAGATACTTCCCCGAATATTCTCGCGAAATAGCGAAACGAATTCGCAGATTTAAATGAAGGCGATTCTCCGATTTTCGACCATCTCGAAGCACCGGTAGCCGTTCATACGAATCGCGCGCCGGGCTCAGCAATCGCGAACCAGTGCCCAGGAGGGTCGCGTCCGGTCCAAAGCAACTCCTCTCCCAGAATTTGAATTCATGCTTTGTCGCTCGCGCTAAACGTTAGCGTGACCAGTTCCGTATCCATGTACTCGTGTAACTCTGTCAGTTTGCCTTCGGCCAAACGACATACCCAACAGTATCTGTTATCGTATGATCTGCCATCACGAAGGGTGTTGGCGCCGCGGGCTTCGACGACGACATAATCGTCTTCTGCAATGAAGCGCTGTGCAAAATACGTGAAGAACGGCGCCGTAAGCATAGCCGTTCCGGGATTTAACAGCTCGTTGAGGACGGCATCCTTTCCATTGAAGGTTTTGGACCACTTGACTGTCCCCATCCAAGTCCACTGAATATCATTAGCTAAGGCGTCCACGAATGGTTGGCCGTTGCCTTTCGCAAGCTCGGAAAAGATGTCTTGCATCAGTTGTTTGTTGTCACTTGCACTCATATTTTTTTCGATTTACTTAGCATCGCGCTTGAAAGACAACAGGCTCGAAACGTGGTTCTTTCTTTCAGATATTGTCCCCGACTCAGAGTGATCGCTACCCAGACGTGATCAACGGCTGGCCCATTCAAATCGAGTAATGAGCCGGTCGCCTTGTGCTAAAGAAGCTCGGAAGACACTCCTTCGCTTCATTCCTGCTCAAACTGACGAGATTTGAGTGGAAGAACGATGCCGGTAGCAGCGCCCTCTTCCTTGCACAGGCATTGCACTCACTTCGTGGCAAGCACAATGTGGGAAAGAGAGGGGTGATCGCCCTGACTTCGCGCTAGTCCTGACTCGCATGCGCTACACTGACCATCCAGCCGACGCCGAAGCGGTCGCTTAACATGCCGAACCGGGGGGACCAGAAGGTCTTGGTCAGCGGCATCTGCACCTGGCCGCCGTCGGCTAG
>DATLIT010000223.1:0-8746 GCA_035539295.1 Terrimicrobiaceae bacterium
GGCGACGGTTGCATACTATAATCTGCTTGCGGCGGCGCTGATGACCTCGCTGGCCATCGCAAGCGGCTTGGCTGCCTGGCAGTGGCAACTCGAAGGCGCGAGACTCAAGGGCAATCTTCTCCTGCATATGGTCTTCGCGCTGGCGGCGAGCGGAATGATTTTGGTGCTATGCGGGTGGCGTGTTCGACAACGTCGAACTTCGAAAGAGCCTCCGGGAAGAGTTTACTTCGCTTTGGCGCTCGGGACGTTTGTGCTCATCACCCTCGCCGGTCATTTGGGCGGAATTCTCAGCGGCGTTGAGAGCGCTGCGACGTGAGCTTCTGGTTTCAAGATTTTGTCGGCTAGTCTAAGCAAGCGGCCCTCGCCAAAAGATCGTTCCACGAAGCGAGAGCAATTCTTGAGCTTGAACCGGGTTGCCGAGGCGGTTTGCGCGCGCCATCCGTTGCCGTTCTCTTAGCCGACCGTCGCCACCGATCGTTGGCGGTATTTACACACACTCCGGCGGGTCATGTTCTTGGTTTGCATGACGGCCATCAAGAAAACGTTAGGTTAAGGCCCAAATTCCGGCGCACCTCATCCAGCACTGCTCGACTATCTTATAATCGTTAAACTGCAGCTCTGGCGGAATGCGCGTATGCCACAAAAGTAGCTCATTGAATAACAGAAAGCTCCTGCTTATACTCAGTGCGCAAGCCCTCCCGTTGTAGTTGCCAGCTTCGTAGGCAACCTATTCATCGTGGTGAGATTGTCCTTCCCATCATTTGATACTGGAAAAAAGGACGATGCGGTCCTCACCGGCGACCGGCAGAATCTCTCCTCGTGCGCGTGCTGCTGCGTCTTGAATGCAGTGCCGACTTTTTGGTAGATCGTCCCACAGCAGCCGACGAATGCAGAACTCCAACGGCAACGTTATCTATTTCGAGACGGAGCGTCACTCCATCTCTACCTCCGCTTACAATAATACGCGATTATTGTAATCCCATCCCAACTCTTTAAACCTTTCCGGCAACGGGAACGGCCGAGGATACCCCTGCTGCAGGCCTTTTTTAGGAGTTGTCGCTGATCCTCGCTGTGGATGTTGAAAAACAGAAGCACAGTCGCTATGAGGAAGAGTTCGCTTCGTCTGGGCGCTAGCCTCCAAGTAAACGACCATCCATTGGGATCTTTGCCGGGAACAACCTCGAAACCCGGGCGGCACCGTAGCTATCGTCACGGCCTCGGAGAAAGGGCATCTGGGCAGCCTGCGCCCGTCTCCTCGCACACCGCGGGATACCACCTTACCCTGTTCGCACGCGGCTCGGAGCTGGGTCATCCTGAAAAGTTGCGGTGAGTTCTTGCCGCTTCTGGACGAAGTTCTCTAGCGACCCTGCCTAGGCAGCATGAGCCCGGTGACATTCCCCGCCGGATCCGCGAACATGGCCAGTTTGGGGCCGCCCGGCACCTCGGTTGGGGGAAGAATCGTCTTGCCGCCCAGCTTCTCCGCCTTGTCCAGCGTTGCCTGCAGGTTGTCTACCTGGACGTAAATCGAAACGCGTTTGCTGCCGTCTTGGGTGACGCCCACGCCGCCGTTAATCCCTCCTGGTCCGCCGCCGGTATCGACGATGCCGTATTTCATTGGGTTGTTGCTGTCGATCTTCCACCCAAATAGTTCGCCATAGAACTTTTCCAATTGGTTGCCCTTTCCACCCATGATCTCAAAATGAACGACCGATGCTGCCATGATGATTTCCTCCGATATTGCTTGTGTTGATTGAACTCGACGAAACACTGGCGCACCGCCGCCTTAGTGACTGGTGTTTCGCCGCGTATCGCGACTCAAGCTAATTCGTCCAACATTGGTGTCTTGTATAAATACGACAACTGCCTATCCGCTCGAACTATTTCCAAAGGGGTTTGCCCGATAAACCGCTTCAACGATCGGGTGAGATGCGCTTGGTCGTAGTAGTCCGCTCGGTAGACCGTCTCGGGAATAGAGACGCGTTGCTTCAAGAGGTTCGTCGCATACCGAGCGCGTTCGATTTGGCGAATCGTGCTGTGGGTCAATCCCGTGGTTTGCAGAAAACGACGCTGTGTCGAGCGCATTGATATTTCTTGCCGTTGACCTTGTAAAGCCGCCTTGACGGAGAGGTCAAATGCGATCAATCCATCGTGCACAAGCCGGTTCACGAACGTTTCCGCGTTGTCAAAGTCAGGATACTCCCATGCGGAGCCGTTCAGCCAGAAGGATCGACTTGTTGCTTCGGCCAGGGTAATATCTCTTCGATCCCGGAGACCTCCGGCGGGCAGCTGTGGCATCAAAGTGCCAAGCTTGAAGCGGATCCCAAGCCACTCACCTTCTGCAGGACAGTTCATAGTCGCCGCGGTCGTTTCCGGTCCGCGCACAGTGAGACTCGTATTACCATGGTGTCGCGTTACGACCATTTCCCACCGACTTTCAGCAATCGAAAGAAAAGTATCAGCGCGCTCGCTGTGACAACGCCAAACTCTTTCAACAAAAGGTGAGTCCGATGGCCTGTCGTTAAAGATGAGAAACATGCGCGTACCTCCTCGTTGTACTCACGGAGTTGCTGTGGCTTAAGATCGACTGTGGCTTTGAAACTTCCATCCAAATAAAACGCACGGATTCATGCTCATGCCGTGATCTTTCATTTCCGTTCCTCTATATGACGAGCGAAGAACAGTGCTCAGGACATCTGCCAGGTCTGATTGTTGGTAAGCCGATCGTTCAGCCCACGATAACCTCGGGAGGGCAAACTCCCGCAGGGCCAACGGAACCGCCAATGCCATGACGAGCACCGGGACGTTTGTGCTCATCACCCTCGCCGGTCATTTGGGCGGAATTCTCAGCGGCGTTGAGAGCGCCGGGATGTGAGCTTCTGGTTTCAAGATTCTTACGGCTAGCGAGTAATCGATCTGCTCTAGAACCGCTTGACGGCATTTTTTGGAACTTCGGTTTCCGTTGTCGGAAATTTATTGAGCGAGGTACCCTCCATCGACGGGGAGAATCGCGCCCGTGATGAACGACGCCTCATCGGAGGCCAAGAAAAGAATTGCGTTAGCCACCTCTTCAGGCTCGCCAAGTCGTCCCATCGGGTGGCCCTTCTTAACTGTTTCCAGGTACTCGGGACCGCCCGGCTCCTGCGCCATGGCTTTGACCCGCTCGGTATTGATCGTCCCCGGAGCGACCGCATTGACTCGAATGCCCCTGCCTGCCCACTCGACGGCCAGATGCTTTGTGAGACCTGTGGCGACGAATTTGGCTGGACCATATGTCGCCTGGCGATTTTGCCCAGCGACTCCGGAGATTGAAGAAAGGCAGATAATTGAGCCGCCACCTGTTTTCAACATGGCTTCAATGGCGTATTTGCATGTCAGGAACATGCCTTTGCCGTCGATCGCCATGACCTTGTCCCAATCATCAACGGTCGATTCGAGCATGTCGCTGAGCGAAATGATTCCGGCATTCGCGACAACCACGTCAACGCGTCCGTAGGCTTCGACCGCTGTCCGAACCATTGCCTGGCAGTCCTCGACTCGGGAAACATCTCCGACGACCGCTTCAACCCTGGCTCCCGCCTTTTGGAGCCCGTCTCGCAGTGCCAGGAGTGGAAGCTCCTGAATATCCTGAACGAGAAGAGATGCGCCTTCCTGAGCAAATTTTACTGCAGTCGCTCGGCCAATCCCCAAGGCCGCGCCGGAGACGACGACCGACTTCCCCTGCATCCGTGTCAGAGCCATTCGTCCGCTTCTGCTATGCTAAATCGCTTTGCGACCGATGGACCTGGCGTTGATCTCGGCACGACAAATCGCCAGCCTGGTCGAACTGCTAAAGAATGACACCGGTAGTCGCAGACTGCCGCTAAAGGCTTGCTGCGCACGACTTCTTCAGACCATCGAACATCGAGCATGAAACAACTGCTACCCTCGCAGCCTGATGGCTGCGAAAAACTCATTCAAGCAAAAACCATTTAGATCTTGGGTGCAACGCTCGCGAAGCTCGGAGACGAAAGTCACGAGATGGTTGCAGCGTTTGAATTAGAGTCCGCTCTATGACCGGCAGCTTCGCTCGCGATTTCTCCACCTGTGTTCTGTCGTCATCAAATCGCGGGAAGTCAGAGGAGACTGCAGCGCCTACGGGCGGATACTGGTGTTTCTGAACATATTTATGAGTCCGAAGAGCCCTCGTTGACGGCGCCTTCGATCGGGGAACGACGATCACGCACCTGGAAAGTTAGCGCCGGTGCTCTGTTGTAAAGCTGAACCAGGAAGAAATCGCATAGGTGGAGAGCAGTTTGTGCCGAGGACTATCGTTGGTCGTCAGTAACTGAGACGATAGCGAATACCTGCACACGTTTGCTGCGAACACGGCTGGCTAAGCTCGGGCCGAAGCCAACCGCCCCTTACGCAGGAGAACTGTGCGGTTCGATCTCGCCGCTAAGAACGCGATCTTTGAGCTAGGAGTGCTAGGGAGGCGGCTGGAAATACCGTGTCCGAAGTGGCTCGAGATAGGAATCGTTCAAGGTGTTCAAGGCTTCGCGCGCAAGGGTGAATTTTTGCGCAAGATCCTTGAAGACGGATGCTGGCCACGGCGGCTCCGGCTCGCGCGCGGCCAGCGAATAGAATCGCCGACCTTCGCGTTCGTAATCGGCAACGGCGTGTGCGCGCGTGAATTCACTTCGCAGCCGCCTTGCGAAAAAGGAGCTATGATCCGGATAGATTCCCGTCAGGAAGAGCGAGATGTCAGCGACTCGTTTGTAAAGACGCGGCTTGAACATGGGCTCGACCAAATGGCAGAGCGCAATCATGTCGTCTATGTCCAGATCGCTGAATTTGCGTTTATGCCAGGCCCCCCGCTCCTTCCAGTAATGCAGGCTGGTATTGGTGCGGACGAACGAGCAGAGCATCTCGATCAGGTACTCGCGCGTGACCGCATCGCCGAGCAACTGCGTGGCGTGTGAAGCTTCGAAAACCGGAATCCGTCTGCCCCGCTCATCTCTCTCGAACATGAAAGAGCGGCTTTCGAGATCCCGACGAACCCGGCGCAACAGCACAGCAAACATCAGATACGGAGAGACACGCACGAACACTTCCTCCTCACTGACGAGTCGCTCCGCGAGTTTCGGATCCTCCAGCATCGCTTCCAAGAGCTCTTCCTTGTCGCGAACGAGCTCAATGATGTGGTCGTGGTCTCGTCGCCGGGTGGCGACCGTCTCGACGACGAATTTCAAATCGGATTCAGTCAGGCGCATTTTCTCAAGCCATAGCGCACGATTTGCCGCCTCACGCCAGCGAAAAGTAGCTGATTGGCCGGGCCACGCAAAGTTCCCGTTCGCGGGGATGTTGGCGAGCACGTGAGAACCTCTTCGATAATCGCTTGCGGAATTGGAGAAGCCCTTGTGCCAAGGGCGTATTGTCAGGCGGTTGGCACAATCGCCTCGACAAACGTGGAAGAGCGACTGCCACCGAAGATGATCGTGAAACCAATTCAGCATTTTCTGCGACGGCGACCTCGAATTGCTTCCCGCCTTCCTCTGGCTCCCGCGCGATTCTCATAGGATAATATGCGCGACGACACGAACAATCAGGAGGGTGCAGGAGCGCCGTCTTCGATGCTTTCGACCCTGCGTCTTCATTCGCCACGTCCGGCGCCAGCCAGTGAGCGGGTTTCCGTCTGGCGGAAAGCAGCCTATGGCGTCGGTGGCCTGACGGACTTCCTTTATCCAAACACAGTTAACGCGCTGGCCATTCCGATCTACAGCATCGCCTTGGGAATGGATCCTCTCTTGTTGGGCATTGCGATGGCAGTTCCAAGGATAGTAGGAGCAATCTCCGATCCCCTCGCGGGGACCGTTTCCGACAATGCGCGAACTCGTTGGGGAAGACGGCGGCCGTTCATTATGTGCGGGGCAGTGATAGGGGCAATCCTACTGCCATTGATCTGGACCCCTCCGATCCCGAGCCAAGCTGGACGTTTCGCCTATCTGCTGCTGATTCTTTCAATCTACGGCATGGCCTTTTCAGTCTTTTCCGTTCCATACGGGGCCCTCGGTATCGAGCTGACCACGAATTACGATGAGCGCACGCGCGTAATGGCGTGGCGAGGCTATGTGCAACTAGCGGGAACGCTTAGTTCCTCGTGGTTTTACTGGTTTTGTCTTCTGCCAATGTTTGGCACCGAAGTCGTCGGCGCGCGATGGCTCGGCGTGACCGTCGGGATCATCATGCTGATCGCCGCGGTCACCACTGTAGTGATGTGCAAAGAGGCGACCCAGGCGATCGAGAAGCAACCTAAGATCCCGCTGGCTGCGGCCTTAAAGTCCACCCTGCGCAACAGGCCATTTCTCCTGCTGCAACTGGTCGCCCTCATTCTGATGCTTGGCTTAGGATGCGAAACCGTCATCGGCAGTTACGTTCACATCTACTATACCTGCCAGGGCAGTAAAACGTTTGCCTCTTACATTACAGGCATCGGAGGAACGCTGACGATTTTCTCGACTCTTGCGGCCTTGTCTTTCGGATTGTGGCTTTCCACTCGTAGCGGCAAGCGGCAAACGGCCTTGGTCGGGCTATACATAGCGCTCTTCGGGGTCTGCTTGATGCCGTTCCTGCTCGTGCCCGCGCGGCCTTACTTAATCATGATCGAGTGGATTATTCTCGCGTTTGGAATCCCGTGCGCGAACCTGATGTTCAGCTCAATGGTGGCTGATATCTGCGATGAGGATGAGCTCGTCACCGGACTGCGTCGCGAGGGCGCCTATGTCGCCGTCGGTGGGTTTTTCGGAAAGACAGCCCAGGTCGGCACGCTTTTACTTGCTGGCGCACTCCCGAGGATGGCCGGATACGTCGATACCAGTGTGCCTCCGGCACTGGCTCAACTCGAAAGGATGCGAGCGATGCTCATCGCCATCCAATTCATCGCGCTCCTCATTGCCATAACTATTCTCTGGTTTTATCCGCTGACCCGCGCGAGATCCGAAGCCATCCGACGTCAGCTGGATCAGCGGAGAGGAGAACTCATGCATGGCTAAGCGATGGCACCTTCATCGATATCGCCGAAACGAACCAGTTTTCGAAGTTATCGTCGCGGACACATGACACATAGAGGCTTAGGTCGACTCAGAATTGGGTCCGCGCTTAGAGAAGCTTACAGCCTCAGGGATGCTGAGCGCCTTGGGCTTCCACGTAGACGCTGTAAAGCGAACGGCTTGCGGTAATGAACAGTCGGTTCTTCTTCACGCCGCCGAAGCAAAAGTTTGCGCACATCTCGGGCAGATGGACCTGCCCTAGCAGGGCTCCCTCCGGACTGTAGCAGTGCACGCCGTCAAAGCCGGCGCCGCCGCCGAGGGCTGCCGACCACACGTTGCCCTCACGGTCGCAACGAATGCCATCGGAGCCGCCTGGGCCCATGTCAACGAACACCCGGCCGTTCACCGGAGTAGTCCCATCCATCTCGAACATCCGGATGTGACCGACATCAACCACATAAAGCCGCGACTCGTCTGGGGAGAAGCAGATGCCGTTCGGTCGATCCATCTCAGTGATCACGGAAACTCCCTCCCCGGTAGCGGCATCGATCCGGAAGACGTAACGAGGAATTTCCTTGATCGCCCTATTACCTTCATAGTTGCCCTCGATACCCCAGCCCGGATCAGTGAACCACACCGATCCGTCGGAGTGCACGGTAACATCGTTCGGAGCGTTCAACGGCTTTCCGTCGTAGCGGTCCATCAAGACCGTAATGGTGCCGTCGTGTTCGGTTCGAGTGACGCGTCGGGTCAGGTGTTCGCAGGTCACCAGTCGCCCCTGCCGGTCGCGCGTGTTACCGTTGCTGTTATTCGACGGCTGTCGAAAGACGGTCACCTCGCCGGTGACCTCGCTCCAACAGAGCATCCGGTTGTTGGGGATATCGGAGAACAGCAGGTACCGTCCGTCGCCGAACCATACCGGGCCCTCCAGCCAGCGGCCCCCGGTCCACAGCCGTTCCACGACCTCCTGCCAGACCACCATCGAGCGGAAACGCTCGTCAACAATCTCGACCGCCGGGTCCGGAAACCTGACGATCGTCCGATCGATCTCCCATGCACTCAGACTGGGTCTACTTTTTGTCATCTAGTCAACCTCGGCCGATGAATGGCATCTTTGTCGCCATGATGGTCATCGTTGCGACGTTCACGTCGAGCGCCAAATTTGCCATATAGCGCACGGCCCGGCCAACTTCGGCTACGTCCATCACCGGCTCTGATCGCACCGTGCCGTCGGCTTGCGAAGCTCCCGAGGCTGCTCCGCCCCCTATTCCAGTTGCCGATGTCGATCTGTCCGCAGGCGATATCGAACGCTCGGCCGTCGAGCGAGGTCGATTTGGAAAGCCCGGTGATAGCGTGTTTCGTGGCTGTATAGGCAATCGAACCTGGTCGGGGAGCATGTGCGGAGATCGATCCAATGTTGATGATGCGACCCCCCTGCGGCCGTTGATGCCGCATCGTCCGGAACGCCTCACGCGTGCAGAGAAAGGCGCCGGTTAGGTTAACCGCGACCACCTTGCTCCAAAGCTCTAGTTCGAGGACATCGATATCAACTGGAGGGGCTCCAACGCCTGCGTTGTTGAAGAGGAGATCGACCCGACCGTAGCGCTCCACTGTAGTTTTGAACAAGTCGCGCACGCTCGCCTCGTCGGTGACGTCTGTCGGAATCGCGTCCAGCGCACCGGTCAGTCCTGAACCGGCGGCCATCACAGCCTCGAGGGCCT
>DATLIT010000224.1:0-3590 GCA_035539295.1 Terrimicrobiaceae bacterium
GCTCGGAGAAGCGATCACAGCACCTGCTTCACGAGAACTTACCCGTCTTGCTCACTGGATTGAGAAGAATGAGCAGCTTTCGAGCGTCTCTTTCGTTGCGCATGCTGATGAAGGTGCAATGCTTCAGGTGCCCAGCATCGGTCCATTCGACGAAGGCGATCTGGCAGACCAGCTTCGGTTTGACCCAGGGGCATTCTTTCATTTTTTCTGCGGTCAGCACCTCTCCCCATCGCGAGGTTCTCTTCTCGGGCAGATTGGTGAACGGGCAATGCGTAGCTCCGGCTTTCTTGAGCACTGGGAAGATCTCCTTCCGAATCCGCGGGATCCGGCAGGAGGGGTCGGTCCTATATTTTAGATATTTTCGGGAATCAGCTTGCAGCGTTTCGATGGTTGTCACAGCAAAACGTTCAGCGATCGACGGTGCCTTAGTACAAGAATGTATATTCTAGGACTGACCCCGGGATGCCTCGTCCTGTTAGTTGAAAGCGAATTCGGCCGATTTGATGCTGGTGCGTGTTGAAGCTGATCTATACTGACCGCGCAATCGCGGCGATCTTTCTGCGCCATGAATCGGCTCGAAAATCGGTTGAACGCCGGCCCACTGAAAAACAACTGCGGGACGAGCGAAGTCCTCCAGTCCTGTGCTTGACCATCCTGGCAATGGTTAACGATAGTCTGCTCGTGAGCGCGGCTTCCCCAAGCTGACAAGACGAGAAGCGGCGCTCTCACTGTCGTTACGGGTCACCAGGCAAAGCCGCATTGGCGGAGAGAAGAGATGAGCTCAATCACGAAAGCATCATTCACAAGATCTGAGTCGAAGGCAGGGCAGATGGGGAATTCGTCTTCTCAAGCAAATAAGACGAGCTTTTCTCCACATTCACCCGTTGACCAAATTACTTTCCTACAAAGAACGGTCGGAAATCGTGAAGTAGAGCGACTGCTAGAATCAGGGGTGCTCCACCCCAAGCTCGCACTCGGACAGTCTCGAGCCGAAGTTTTTCAACCACCCATCATTCTGCCATCCGCTGTTGGGCGGAGTCTCAGTCCTCTGGAGAGTCTGCAACGTCTGTACGGCAATCAGGCGATGCTCCAAATGCGTAATGGCTTAGGCGCCCCATCCGCCCCTTCGGTGCCGTTGCGCCCCAGCCGGAGCGCACAACTGCAGCGCAGGTGCGCGTGCAACGGCGCTGCCGGAGTGTCGGGTGAGTGCGAAGAATGCAGAAAGAAAAAGCAGCTGGGACTGCAAGCGAAACTTCAGATCAGCGAAGCCGGCGATATCTATGAGCGGGAGGCGGATCGGGTTGCCGACCAGGTAATGTCAAGAGCGCCGCACTCCCCCGTCAGTGGGTCGCCAGCGCGCATCCAGCGCTTAGCGGGACAATCAACCGGCCACGCGGAGGAGGCAGCGCCCGCGAGCGTAGACCGGGCCGTTGCCAGTCCGGGCAGGCCGCTCGAGCCGGCATTACGGCAGGACATGGAGCAGCGCTTCGGCTACGACTTTTCCCAAGTGCGGGTGCATCCCGGCGCGGCTGCCGAGCAATCGGCCCAGGACGTGAACGCTAACGCCTACACGGTAGGGCACGACATTATGTTTGCGACAGGTCGGTTCGCGCCGGAGACGCACGAGGGACGCCGGTTGATTGCCCATGAGCTGACGCATGTCGTGCAGCAGTCGGGGGAAGAGGGGCGTCGTATGGACCAAAGTAATGAAATAGATGGTCTGTCCCCAGATATTCCGCTCTCAGCCGCCAAGAGCGGCATCGTCCAACGCGCGCCTGCCAGTAAGATCGAGGCCGACTACAAGAGGCTGGTCAAGCAAGGCAAGTGGTGCCGCGATTCAGAGAAATCGGGAGAGCTTCATCCGGGTCTGCAGTGCTACCGCGAGATTCCCCCGCGCCGAGGTTATCCGCCCGGCAACCAGGTCTGTTTCAGCAAGGAAACTGGCAAGTTCGTTGAGGAAAGCCCGGATTTTGTCTCAGCTGTTTCTGGACAGAAGAAAGACGGGACCTGCGATATCCCGTTAGGGATAACCGATCCACCTCATCCCTTCTCACAACGTGGCCGCCGTCCGCTCGGCCACGCCATTGGCGACATTGCTACCGAAGATCCCGACATGATCGGTCGCCACTTCGGCCGAATCTCGGGTGTGGCGATGGGAATCGCCTTGCCCGATGTCGGCTCCCGTCTGGGAGGTGCGGCCATAACCGCAATTCTGGGATTCGTAGGCGGGAAGCTTGGCGAACGGGGTCTGCCTTTATTGAACCGCCTAGCAGAAAAGCATGGCTTTCTGCCGACCATTAGCCTTGGTGCCGGCAGCAATCTAGGCCTTGGTCTGGGCGTAGGTTTTGAGAAGAGGGATCGCCCCTTACCCCTTGTGCCCATAAACACTTACCTCACGCTCGGTCTCGACTCGAGTTTGACGGATGAACCCGGCGGAAGTTACACCTTTCTGGCAAAAGTTGGTGTCCGCATCGACCCGGGCAAACAAGGAGGGCTTTTCGCGCTGGGCTCGGTCGGGGCCGGGGCGGTGGTGGGAAGTGATGTTTTCGGTGCGACATCGGCGGAGCTGGGCTTGGGTTACCGGGCGACGGATTTCCTCGATGTGCAAGTGGTGCGCGAGACGGTTAGCGGCGGAGATCGCGGTGATGCCACTTATTGGCTAACATTGAAACTAGTCGCTCCCCAATCTGTCCTGAAGGGACACCCGGCGCCCAGATAGGCGAAGAGTGTCTTGCCTGCGGAGATGGCCACACGAATCGATCGCGCGATCAAGGAGCGTTTCTTTTCGCTGCGACGGGCGAGGCCAAAAGGGGATGGCCATGGAAGAACGACCCAATCAGCCGGAGCAAAGCGCTTCTTTTCTCCCAGCGCCCTCCTTATCTTGGTATGGACGACTTGAAGGCGGAAGATGCGGTTCCTGAGGATGCGGCACTGAGGCGAAGAGCCATAACGTAATCCCTTAAACCGATTGACAATTTCCGTGCAATCCTTTGGTGTGCAGGTTGTCCCGCCATGTTCTCATCCTCAGATTCATTTGGCTCTTGCTTGCGAGCTGTCAATTTCGGCGGAGTTACCGGGCACAGATCATGAGTACATCGGCGGGTCGTGCGCCGGAGTCACCGTTCAACGCGGCGGAACTGACCATGCTCGCCCATCTGTATCGAGGCGAGATGTATCGGAGCAAGGTCTGGCGAACGCGGCTCGACGCGACGACAAATTGGGCGGTGGTGACCACCGGCGTTGCGATCTCGGTTACCTTTAGCAATGCCGAGAATTCGCCTCTTCCTCTCGTCCTGGTAGTGCTCTTAGATCTGGTGTTCCTTGCAATTGAAGCCCGTCGATATCGCTACTTTGACATCTGGCGCACCCGTGTGCGAATGATGGAGACTTCAATGTACGCCCCGCTTCTCCGACTCAAAGGGGTTCGCGTTGACAACGGCTGGAACGAGAAGCTGGCTTTCGACTACGAGGAGCTTCACTTTCACATAAGCTTCTTGGAAGCATTCGGACGCCGGTTGCGACGCAACTACTCGTTCCTGTTTTTAGTTCAGGCGGTGAGTTATGTAGCTAAGATATGCATACACCCGACG
>DATLIT010000225.1:0-3799 GCA_035539295.1 Terrimicrobiaceae bacterium
GCCTTATCCTGCTCGATTATTTCGCGCCATGGACACTAAGGTAAAGTGCCGCAAAAAGTGTTCGAAAATGAAACCGCGTGGCTTGGCATTCTTGTTGGGATCTCTCGTCGCCGGAGGCACGGGCTTCTTTGCTGTTGTAATCTACTAATGACCGGCAGCCGCGGGAGGAAAATCCGCGGGTAAGAAATTCTTGCAAAAAAGCATACAGATCGCCGCATCTGATCTAGACGATCAGAATTATTGCGGAAGCCGTTTTTACCCTAAAGTGCTGAAAGCGCTGGCG
Organism: Terrimicrobiaceae bacterium; assembly: GCA_035539295.1. Lineage (GTDB taxonomy): Bacteria > Verrucomicrobiota > Verrucomicrobiia > Chthoniobacterales > Terrimicrobiaceae > DASTFP01. The sequence goes on from DATLIT010000225.1 coordinate 284, forward strand.
TCCGCACCGAATAGACGACGAGTCGAAGCGGATCAAAAAAGTCACCCCGGCGCTCGCCCACACCTGATTTCCCTGATCGATGCGTTTGAGCGCGGTCATTGCCACGCTGTGTTGATTCCTCCAAAAATCGAGATGAAATGATTGATTTTGCAGATTGCCTTGAGGCCAAATTGGAAGTTGTTCCATCCATAATAGGCGGTCGTATTGTAGCCAAGGTTTAGGCCAAGTAATGCATATGGCTGCAACTGGAAAATTTCGCGATAGAGGGGAATCGCTCTATCGACACGGATCTCCAGGTACGAACCGGGAGTGTTGCTTAAATCGCACACGAAGAGCATGCTTGGCGTCACATACGGAATCGCCTTAGTCCTCAGCACAAAAAATGTCTCATTCGCGTAGGTGTTATGTGAATGCCCCTTTACGTGGCTGTGCTCGTGATGCTCCTTAGCTTCGTCATGCTCCTCATGTCCAGACTTCGCATGCTGCTCGTGATCTTCTTCGGGTGACTCGGAATGCTCATGCTCAACAATGCCGGGCTGATAACGAAAATTGTATACGGGAACGAAAAAGACCATTCCCAAGTCAAAGGTGCGCGCACCGGCAAAGTCCCATTCCCGATAGTCGTTTCCAGTGCCGAAACCAGACCAGACGCTCACGGCAATTTTGTATGCGAAATTCAACTCGGTTGTGTAAGCGCCAAAGTCTTCTGTCCCCTTAAGGCCCAGAATGCATTTCTCGGCTCGTCCATCCGGTTGAAAGCTTACATCCACCAACGTTCCTGGTGCTGAAAATTTAGACGGGAAACCCCGGATCCTGATAGGGAATTCAGGTTGCAGCATTTAGCCGCGCCTCGTCTGACCGCGCCGGGCAGCTTGCCTCTAAACGGGCTTTTCCTGAGGTAGGCTGCCGAATCCGTTTTCGCGAAATTTCACAGGGTCGCAAAGTGCAGTGGCGGCGCAGAGTGACCATCGTCTCCGATTCGGAGAGACGCCGACCGTCGAAACGATCCCAGCCTCGGCTCGCTCATCGTGGTCGCCGTGACTCCCGGCGCATTTTTTGCTGGTGACATGGTGCCAGAAGGGGTCTGTTCTTCTTCCTTCAGGTAATCCGAAGAGGTCTGCTCAGGCTCAAGCGGTGTTTGATCGTGCTGGATTAATGGGTCTTGGGCTCAGAAACTCAGCGTTGGATGAGAACCTTCGGAGCGAATTGCGAGCACAGCAACGATCCTCGTTGCCCTACACAAGAACAGCTTTAAGAATTCTGCACACTCCGAAACCAAAACCTTCGCGATTGCCTCGCGCGAGCGCCAATCAGCAGGTTACCCCCACCAAACGCCCTATATGAAGAATGTCGCCCTCACCATATTCACGCTCACAACGGCCCTATGTCGCGCCGATCTCTTTGACAATGAAGCTCAACTTGCATTGAGATATGGCAGACCTGTCCAAATGGCCGGTGACTCGAGGTTTTATCGGTGGGAAGGAATTTACGTGGCAGTTCAGCTTAAAGATACCGGCCAAGGATTTAAGGTATCAGTCTCTGAGGCGCATAAGCGAGAAGATGCGGCGAGCCTTACCCCTTCCGATATCGAGAAGTGTCTGCCCTCTCCCACGACGGGTGGAAAGTGGATAAAGCGCAGCGACACGGAGTGGCAATTGGGTAACAAGCCGATCGTCGCCAGGCTCGTCGAGGAGGGCACCATGATCATTCTGCGACGCGCGGATAACCACCGGAGGAAATCTTGACGCCGAAACGCAGATACCCGGGAGGCAATCGCATCAGCGAACAATAAGGATTGGATGTTGGATCGAATGAAACTTTGTCGTGTCTATGCGCAAGCGTCAGGAGAATGTGTTGTCCCCGTGCAGCTCCATTCGAATCGGCGTTTGAGCTACGTTCGAACACGAGGCCTTCCGGAAGTAGAGATGACCCACCAACAGGGTGGAAGAGCAAAAGAAAGGTCAATCAGGTCTCCCACAGTTTTGACTCGCGCTCGAGATATCCAAGATGCGGCCGGTTTTCACATCCTGCCGATCCCGCTATGGCGCTCGCGCGAGGTGTCAGTTTCGTATTGATAGGAGAAGACCTGCGCAGTGAAAGCATTGCTCCCACTCACTCTCGCCATACTGATAGCGTTTAACCTTGTTCATGCGGACACGGACAAGGACGCGCTCGGCGAGCTCACCGCTCGGATCGGCGACAGATTCTGGTTGCCTCCCGAAAAGAGGCTGGTGCGAGCCACCATCTACGGAAAAGGCGCGGACGGTGGCAAAAGCGACGAGAGGATACGCCTGCGTTACGCCACGGACAAGGAAGCAGGCACCTTAGCGGTGCCGGATTGGCTGCCGCGTGGAAGTATGGTGAAAATCCACACCGAGCGGGGGGTGCTCGCCTACGTCGCCGCTGATGAGGGCCCGCGGGTCGAAGCGAGACACGCGGCAAAGGAATCGGGCAAGACCGAGGAGCAAAAAGCGGCGCCTGTGTTGGATTTTTGTGCGGCTGAGCAACTTTGGCCCGATTTCGTGATTGTGGAAATTTACTATTACGCAGGTAAAGTCCCCTTCAGCGAGTTGAGCGCCGACGAGAAGAAGACGCTGTTTGCTTATGCCATGGAATACGTTACCAAGCGAGAGTAGCTTGATGCCTGAGGAGCAACCGGCCAATGAAAGGGCAGACGAGTTCAAGGATTGGCTACGACAATGTCGGCGCGCGTGCTGTCGACGATTGCCTTTAGCTCGGCCTGCTCCTGCGCAGAACTCGGAACTTGTCCAACGTATGCTGAAGATCGTCCATGAACGCGTCCCATTCGCCGCTGGTTATTTTCATCTCTTTGTGCGACTCGTACATGGAGCGGCCTGTGTACTTCTTGGGTGACCGCGTATGCGCGATCGATGGCGAGCCAGACAGGGTGGTGAGCGCAAAAGAGCGTGAAGCTCTTCCCGGATATGTTGGCGTGTCGAGCGGCTTTTGTCGCGCCACCTCGAGCGGAGGGAGAGATGCCCCCAGTGCGAATCGATCTCCCGAATGGCACGTCAGTAACGAGTGACTCCAGTGATGTCGATCGCGCGCTGTCATCGCACTTTCGACGCGATGTCAGACTGGCGCAAGTTGCACCGGATGATTTCACTATCGATATTTATCACCCCAACGTAGAGGGCGCCGACCCTTCGGGACACCGGAGCTATGCACGGAAGGTTCTCGTGGTGCTGACAGCTTGCTGTGGATGGGACAGGCGCAATGCTCGGGCGGAGAACTGAGCAAAATGGAGGATTGCTGATAGGCGCGCGTTAAGATTTCATAAGGTCGGCTCGCTCGATGAGTTGAAGGTGGAAGAGTTGCCAAGGCCAATTCCCGCGGCGGGCGAAGTGCTCATACAGGTCAAGGCGGCCGCGATCAATCCGAGCGACGTGAAGAACGTGCAGGGAAAGATGCACGAGACAAGTTTGCCACGGATTCCCGGACGCGATTTTGCAGGGATCGTTGTCGAGGGGCCGGGGGATTTGTCCGGCCAATTGG
>DATLIT010000226.1:0-7165 GCA_035539295.1 Terrimicrobiaceae bacterium
GTCGTGTCCCCATCCGATGGATCCGACTCCTGGCAAGAGGCTAAACCAGTTAGCAAAGAGAATGAAGATAAAGAGCGTCGCAAGCAGACTGAAGGCACGTGTGACCATATGCTTGCCGACAATTCCCTCGAGCATGTCGTAGAGGAACTCTACAACAGCTTCGAAGCTGTTCTGGGTACCGCCGGGAACCAGCTGCATATTTTTGGTCGCGCTGCGCGCCCACCAAAGCACCACCAGCACGACGATGGCTGCCACGAGCATGGAATTCGACAACCACTCAAAGTAAGTAACTCCGAGCGCATCCTCGCCGAAAGTCGGAGCGTTCAGCGTTAAGCCCGCGGCAATAAGAGATAACGATTCCATGGGAGAGCGGCTTCCGTCGCGCGCCTAATAGCAGCAATGCCTTCCGATACTGTCAAGCGCAGTGAAGATGATATTTCTGTCGGGAGCGAGCAACCGACCTTTTACTCTCCACCTCTCTTCGCGCAAGTCTATTTGTGTCACGTCGCTACTCGCCTTAGGTGGGTTGCCGTAATGCCGAGAGTTCTGCCAGTTGGCCGAGCCCGAGCAGCCCTACGATCTGGCCCGAGGCGTTTACGACCGGCAGAAGTGGTTCCGCCGATTGTTGCATAAGCTCCAGGGCGTCACCGAAGCCCGTGCTGGGAGCCAACGTCGGAGGAGTCCGAGCGACTGAACTCGCCGAGGCCTCCGGTGGCAACTGCGTTGAGGCTCGCTGTAATTCCTCTCTGCTCGCGATGCCGCGAAAGTGTAACTGCTCGTCGACAAAGGGAAAGACTCCCTGGTTGCTCTCGGAAAGAGTCTTCGCGATTTCACCCACTCTCAAGGAGATCGGCAATGCCTGAAAGCGGGTGATCATGGCCTGTCCAACCCGGAGGTTTTGGGCCGTCTCGCGAAATTGTGCGTAGGCAAGTTCCTGTTGAGCTCCGAGAAAAACAAAGATCGCTATGAAACCCAATATTGGGCCGCCCCAGGATGTGAGGCTGGCGAGACCAAAGAGGACCGCGATTACTTGCCCAATCCTGGCAGCAAGGCGTGTCGCCGCAGAGTAGCGCATCTGTGTCGCCAGCAGCGCACGCAGCACGCGTCCACCGTCCATGGGAAACGCTGGGATCAGGTTGAAGCCGACGAGCAGGATGTTAACCACAAGCAGCTTGTTCAGCAGGGTCCCACTGGCGGTGTCCACCAGGCCAAACTCCCGCATGGGAACGATTCCGCCAATGACAACAAAGATCGCGATAGCTATGAGAACATTCACCGCCGGTCCGGCAATCGCGATTACGAACTCCTGTTGAGGATTGGCCGGCATTCTTTCGAGGCGAGCGACTCCGCCGATTGGCAGCAACGTGATATCCGGCGTTCGTATGCCGAAAGTCCTCGCGGCGAGAGCGTGGCCAAACTCGTGGAGCAGCACGCACAAAAAGATCAGAAGGGTAAAGACCACCCCATCGATTGCTGCCTGCGGGCCGCCGTCGGTGTAATAGATCCAGCCATAGAATGCGAGTAGCAGAAGGAAGGTCAGGTGAATCCGCACCTGAATGCCAGCAATGGTTGCTACTCGATAAGACCATTTCACGTCCGCACCATGGCCCATGGGCACCTTCAGGCAAGCGCTTTTCCAGGGTGTGCGGTCCTGGGAGCACCTTTGACATCGGCGGGATGTCTGAATACTCTGGCAGGCTCTATGGAAGTCCTTAAGGTTCTGGTTGCTGATCCCGTCTCCCAGCGTGGGTTGGATGAGATCGCCACGGGCGGAGAGCTCGAAGTAGTCGTGAAGACTGATCTCTCCGAGGCGGACCTCGTCAAGATGATTCCTGAATTCTCAGCGCTGGTTGTGCGCAGTCAGACCAAGGTGACTGCTCCAGTTCTCGAAGCAGCCAAAAAACTGAGAGTGATCGGACGCGCAGGGGTAGGTGTTGACAACGTCGATATCCAGGCGGCGACTAAGCGAGGGGTTATTGTCATGAACACGCCTGGCGGGAACACGGTTTCCACGGCAGAGCATGCCTTCTCGCTTCTGGTCAGCATCGCTCGCGCCATCCCGCAGGCGGACGCCAGCGTTCGGGCCGGCAAATGGGACCGCCAACGCTACGAGGGCGTTGAATTGTATAACAAGACCCTAGGCATTCTCGGGATGGGGCGGGTTGGAACGGAGATTGCGCGCCGGGCAATCGCCTTTGGCATGCGCGTCATCGCGTATGATCCGTATCTCTCTGCGAGCAGAGCGCGCAGCCTTCAGGTCGAATTGATCGAGCAGATCGACGAGCTTCTGCCGCTTTGTGAATTCCTTTCACTGCATATGCCTTTAACCGAGGAGACCCATCATATCCTCGACGAGCGTCGGCTCGCGCTGTGCCGAAAGGGCGTGCGGATCGTCAATTGTGCTCGCGGTGGCCTGATCGACGAGGCCGCGCTCGGCAGAGCCTTGCGGACTCGGCACGTCGCCGCCGCAGCTCTCGATGTTTTCGAGACCGAGCCCCCGCCGGCGGATTTCCCGCTACGCGACTTGGAGAACGTCGTCTTCACCCCTCACCTCGGAGCCAGCACAGCTGAGGCGCAGGAGAACATCGGCATCGAAATCGCTCAGGCGATCCGAGCCGCTCTTCTCGAAGGCGAAATCCGCAACGCGGTCAACATGCCAAGCATGGACGCCAAGACCGCGGCGATCCTAAAGCCCTACTTGACCCTCGGCGACAAACTCGGGCGCTTTGCCGCGCAACTTGCACCCAATAGAAACGATCGAATCGTTATCACCTATGGTGGCAAAGCTGTGGAACTGCCTTCCAATGATGCGGTGACTCGTTCGATTTTGACGGGATTTCTCAAACACACCGGCGGAGAGGAAGTTAATAGCGTTAATGTGCGTTCCGTCGCATCGGCGCGTGGCATCGCCGTGGAAGAGGTCAAGTCGACCGAACAGACGGATTTTAACGAATGGTTGCATGTGGCTATTTTGAGCGGCGATTCGAAAGTCTCTCTTGGCGGGACATTTTTCGGAGCAAGGAACGAGCCGCGAATCGTGCGGGTAAATAGCAATCCGGTCGAGGCCACGCCCAGCGGTGTGATCCTGCTGCTCGAAAATCATGACGTCCCGGGAATCGTCGGGAGGATCGGGACAATCCTCGGTGCACATAAAGTCAACATCGCGAGCATGAGCTTGTCGCGTAACGAAGCCGGTGGCAAAGCGCTCACCCTGCTGAATCTGGACAGCGCACCCGGCCGGGAGGTGCTTTTCCAGCTGCTGGAGAGCGGCGACATCTTTTCAGCACGGGTCATCCAATTGTAGCCTGGTTTCGGTTTGACAATGCCGCGCCTTACTGGAAGGTCGCTCCGCGGCGAGAAAACTCTTCGGCCTTGCAGCAATTGCCCCCCTCAGGCTTAATGGCCCTTGCAATGTCCGAACAACCCTTGACCGGCCACGAACGTCCCGGTGACCCTTGCACCATCGTCATCTTCGGTGCGTCCGGCGACCTCAACAAACGAAAGCTCCTGCCAGCTCTTTACAACTTGAAGGCGCTGAAGTTGCTCCCCGCCAATTTTGCAATTATCGGTGTCGCGGTGAGCGATGGAAATGACGAGATGTACCGGAACAGCATTACCGAAAACATCAAGCAGTTCGCTACCCGGCCGGTCGACGAGAAGGAGTGGGACGACTTTGCGAGACGGAGCTACTACATTCAGGGCGACTTCAAGGCGATCGAGACATTCAAGCACCTAGCCGGCAAGATCGCTGAGGCTCAAAAGACCTGGAATCTCCCTGGCAATGTCTTGTTCTATCTCGCCGTCGCGCCGACGTTCTTTGCCACTGTTGTCGAGCAACTACACGCTGTTGGCTTAACCAATGAAGCTCCGAATGCCTGGAGACGAGTCATCATCGAAAAGCCTTTCGGGAGAGATCTGGCCAGCGCTCGGATTTTGAGCTGCGAATTGAGCAAGAATATCGAGGAATCACAGATCTACCGGATCGATCACTATCTCGGAAAAGAGACGGTGCAGAATATCATGGTCTTTCGCTTTGGAAATTCGGTATTCGAGCCCATCTGGAATCGGCGCTATATCGAGTACGTTCAGATCACCGTCGCTGAGGAACTCGGCGTCGAACTGCGGGGCGGATACTACGATCATTCCGGGGTCGTCCGCGACATGGTCCAAAATCATATCCTCTCGGTGCTCTCCTTGATCGCGATGGAGCCGCCGAGTTCGATTTCTGGTGATAGCGTCCGCAACGAGAAGGTTAAGGTTCTCGAAGCGATCCGTCCAATGGAGCCGGAGGAGGTCATTGCGAACACCATTCGTGGGCAGTATGCGGCTGGGGCCATTGACGGAAAGCAGGTTCCCGCCTACCGCACCGAGCCCGACGTCAATCCGCAATCAAACACAGAGACGTTCGTGGCCATGAAATTGGAAGTGGAGAATTGGCGCTGGGCCGAGGTCCCGTTCTATGTCCGCAGTGGAAAGCGGCTGGCTACGCGAACGACCCAGATCGTCATCGGCTTTCGTCGTGCGCCCCTTCTACTCTTCGGTGAAGACGTGCAAAGCAACATCACTCCGAACCGTCTGGTGATCCATGTTCAACCTGACGAAGGCATCACCCTGGACATCCATGCGAAGCGCCCCGGTCCTTACATCTATATTGCCAACGTTCCGCTGGATTTCAGCTATTCGGATTTTGGCGAGCACACTGCTGCTACGGGATACGAGACATTGCTCTACGATTGTGCCATCGGTGATCCGACGCTCTTTCACCGTTACGACAGCGTCGATGCGTCCTGGAGAATTGTGAATCCGATTTTGGATGTGTGGCAGGCTCTGCCGGCGCGCGATTTTCCGAACTATCCTGCGGGGAGTTGGGGACCGGAAGCGGCGGACCATCTCATTGAAAAGACCGGCCACAAATGGCATCACTATCACCTCAAACGCTAAGCTGGGCAGGTCTGGCGGTAGACTACAGACGCAAGCCCCAGCCGTAATACCCCCTCCCCCATGTCCGACCATTCTCAGATTATTCTTGCCGGTGACATCGGTGGCACCAAAAGCAACCTCGCGATCCTTTCGATCGAACACGAGACGCTCAAAATTCATCGCAACCATCGATTCCCAAGTGGCGATTACACGAGTCTGAATGCCATTATTCATGAGTTTCTCGAGGCGGAGAAAGGCCACATTCCCGCCGCCTGTTTTGGTGTGCCGGGGCCGGTGAAGTACGGTCGGGCAAGACCAACCAATCTCAACTGGGGCGTGGATGCCGCCGAGATTGAGAAGGCGTTCTCGATCCCGCAGGTGAGTTTGCTAAACGATCTCGAAGCCAATGCGTACGGGATTGGCGAACTTAATCCCGAGGACGTTGCCATAATTCAGGAAGGTCCGCCGGCGATGGGGGGTAACCGGTGCGTGGTCTCTCCTGGGACAGGCTTGGGCGAGGGCGGGCTGTTCTGGGATGGTGTGAAGAAAAAGTATCGTGTGTGGGCGTGTGAGGGCGGTCACACAGAATTTGCACCGCGCAATGATCTCGAGATCGCTCTGCTCGAATATCTAATGAAGCAATATGGTCACGTCAGCTACGAGCGAGTGGTCTCAGGCATGGGTCTCGAGAATATTTACAAGTTTCTGCGTGATACGGGGCGCGGTCAGGAATTGCCGCAGGTTGCCGAAGAGATGAAGACCATCAAGCCGGGCCTGGTCATCTCGAAGTATGCGGATTCCGGCGAGTGCCCGATGTGTGTGCAGACCACGGAGATCTTTGTATCTGCATTCGGAGCCGAGGCCGGCAACATGGCGCTCAAGACCATGGCAACCGGAGGGGTTTACTTAGGGGGAGGAATCCCGGCGAAGATGCTCAACGCCGCCCGGATCGAAGCGTTCATCAAGGCCTTTAACGATAAAGGCAGGCTTTCTAGCCTAATGAAGACAATGCCGGTGAAGATGGTTCTGAACGATCAAGCCGCCCTTTTCGGAGCAGCACGCTACGCGGTAGACCGTGCCAATATGATGTAGTGCCGAACCTTACTGGATGAGGCGTTCCAGGGACGCGTCTGGGGCAGCTCCAAGCTCCGTCGCCTTGACGTAGTGCTCTTTGGCCCGGTCGAGAGATGGTGGCTGCGTCGTTGCGTAAAGCACGGCCAGATTGAAGTGCGCGTCCGGGTATTCCGGCCTGAGATCGATGGCCTTCTTGAGGTGGGTTTCCGATCCCTCCCACTCTTCTCTTTGGCCGAGACAAACGCCGAGGTAATTGTGCGCCACGGCGTCCTCGTCATTGAGGACGACCGCCTTTTGCAAGGCCTCGATGGCTTCGCCAAATTTTCCCCTCCGACTGTAAACGATGCCCAAGTTGGTGTAGGCGTAGGCCTCGGTAGAATCGATTTCAATGGCCTTTTTGAGCGCGACTTCAGCCGCCGATAGCTTGCCTCCCTCAATCTGCACGGCGCCAAGATTGGACAAAGCGAAGTAGCTATTGGGCGTGTTTACGACGATTCTCTGATAAAGCTTCTCGGCCTCAACGTAGTTCTTCTGCTCGAAGCTGGTCTTAGCCTGTTGGATGAGATCCCGCACATCTTGAGGAAGCGCGTCGGCGCCGGCCGGTTCCTGAAGGAATTTGCCGGCTTTTACTTCTTCGGCAGTTGGTTTACTGACGGCCACAGTCACTTCCAGGCTTTGCGTGCTTGGTTCGGTGAGAAGGACGACCGGTTCTTTGAAAAGGGAACGCTCTTCGGCAGTCAGCTCGAGCACTGGCGCTCCCAGGACGGCGAGCTGCTCTTTAATGACATCGGAACCAATCTTAAGCGTTCCAAGTTCCTGCTCGAGGAGTCTCTTAGCGTCGTCGCGTTTGGTCTGCTCGCGAATTTGGCGTAAGATGATTCCGCGGAGAAGCTCGTTTTCCATCGTCATCTTCTTGTCATCCGCCGTATTCAGCTGAATTTGCGCAAGACGGCCCGATGTTTCGTCAAGCTGCTTTCGAAGAGCCTCGAGCTCATCGTCGCTCCGGGTAAGGCGCGCTTGAGCCGCCAGCAGCTTGTCGTTGGTTGTGCTCAAATCGCTTCGCAGAGCCTTGATCGTTCCATCCTTTTCGGCGAGAGCCTTCGCCGGCAGCTTCTCCGCGAGCCTTGCTGTCAAGACCTTCTTCTCGGCGGCGAGTTTCTCAAATTCCGTC
>DATLIT010000227.1:0-3969 GCA_035539295.1 Terrimicrobiaceae bacterium
GCTTGAAGCAGCAGTTGAAGGCAAAGCTGGCGGTGGATTTCCGAGAATAGCTCTCTCGAAAAGATTACCGTCGCCGAAAGGCGAAGAAAACGATTTGCCCTGCGGTGTTCGCGATTGAACGGCGCAAGCTCCCGAACCGATAAATCACACCATCCCGGAGGCTGGGCCGAAAGGCGCAATGGCAGGCCTTTACTGGAAGTCAGCGCGCCTTGCGGCGGTCATCCACCCTTGAACAGGGAACGGGATATGCGTCGAAACGGCACGCGCGGGGCAATAACCTCCAAGGCCTGCTTTCACAAAAAGCAGGCCTTTTTTTTGCTCCCAGGGTGGTCTGACATTTGCCTGAATCACAAGTGGCGCCATTTCCATTTGAGCACGGCGTTCGAGCGTCTATCATGCGCGTGTGGATGCAGTCCTGGCACTTGAAGACGGAACGATTTTTCGGGGCGAGTCGTTTGGTTCTCCGCGAACGCAGGCGGGCGAAATCTGCTTCAACACGGCAATGACCGGCTACCAGGAGGTGCTTACCGATCCCTCCTACCGAGGCCAAATCGTGGCGATGACTTATCCACTCATCGGAAATTACGGAACCAACTTGCTCGACGTCGAGAGTGAAGCCCCTCAAGTGCGGGGGTTCGTCATCGAAGAACTGAGCCCTCTCGCGAGTAACTGGCGCTCCCAAGGAAATCTTTATGATTTTCTCTTCCAACATGGAGTGCCCGGGATACAAGGAATCGATACGCGCGCGCTCACACGCCGGCTGCGCAACTCCGGCGCGATGCGGGCATGCATCGCTGTCGAGGGCGTCAGCGACGAAGAAGCCATCCAACTCGCACGCTCCGTTCCCTACGGGGGAGTGGACTTTGTCAAGGAGGTGACCACCGCCTCACCCTACGACTGGGATGTCGAGGATCGAAAAAGTAGACGCTGGATGCTCGCAAAAAGTGAGCTCCCTGCCGAAACCTCCGTCGACGCAACCGGCAATCTCTTCGAGAAGCTCCCTCCGATAGCCCATCACATCGTCGCCTATGACTTTGGATTGAAGCGCAACATCCTCCGCTCGCTTCGGCGAAATGGGTTTGGTGTCAAGGTCATCCCCGCAGCGACTCCCGCCGATCAAGTTCTCGCCCTCAAACCCGAAGGCGTATTCCTGTCGAACGGCCCGGGAGATCCCGCGGCATTAGAGTATGCGCATCAAGCGGTCCGGGATCTTCTCGGCAAGCAGCCCATGTTCGGAATCTGTCTCGGTCATCAGATTCTGGCGCTTGCCATGGGTGGCAAAACTTTCAAACTAAAGTTCGGACATCGCGGAGCCAATCAGCCGGTGAAAGATCTCCGCACCGGAAAGGTGGCCATCACATCTCAGAACCACGGCTATGCCGTCGACCCGGACTCGCTCCCCAGTGAAGTCGAAGTAACCCACATCAATCTAAATGACGGCACGGTGGCCGGGTTGCGGCACAAGCAATTTCCAGCTTTCAGCGTCCAATACCATCCCGAGGCCTCGCCAGGGCCTCACGACGCCTCCTACTTCTTCCCCGAATTTGCCAACGAGGTTAAAAGAGCCAAAGAAAAGTCATAGCCCCCATGGCCCAAGTTCAAATTTTTGTTTCCGAACACAACCGGATCACCTTCGACCTTGGTGAGGAGAAGGTGACGATCGGCAGACTCGCGCATAACATTCTCCAGATCGACGAGCCCTCTGTTTCAAGTCACCATGCCGACCTCGTCCTTGAAGCGGGCAAGTACCATCTCCGCGATTCCGGATCGACGAATGGGACCTACGTCAACGGTGCACAGATTACAGACGCGGTCCTTCGACACGGTGACGAGCTTCGCTTTGGAAGCGTTGAGGGCGTGTTCCTCAGTGAAGCAGAAGCTCTTGCTCAGCCACCACCGGATCTTTCACCTGCCGCGCTGGACGCGGCCACTTCGAGCGCTCGCCCCGCAAATTTCGTCAGCTTATCGCCGGCGCCGAAGAGTATTGAATCGAGAGATCCGGTGGCGACCGCCTTGTTCGGGCTCGGTGCGCTTGCCGTCGTCTCTTTTGGCGCGGCGATCTATTTCGTCCTGACGATGTAGCGGTTTAGCGGAGCGCAATTCCGCACTACTGACCGAGCTCCACATTCCAGTAGGCAAGGTCAAGAAAATGCTTCCAACTGTCGTGATGGCTCCGCGAGAAGCTGATGTTAACAAACGGGCGCCATTTCGGTCGTCTGGGCTTTCGAATTAGCTGGAGCCCAGCTTCGTGGGGGAGCCGATTGCCCTTCCTGGTATTGCACGGAATACATGAGCAGACAATGTTCTCCCAGGTAGTCTGGCCCCCACGGTCTCGCGGCAGAACGTGATCAAGGTTCAACTCGTGCCGATCGAAAACCTTGCCGCAATACTGGCAAGTATTCCTGTCCCGCTCAAAGACATTGTGCCTGGTGAACTTAACTTCTTTCTTCGGCAATCTCTCGAATAACAGCAGCACGATAATCCGCGGAACGCGAATGCTCACGGAAATCGTATGCACCATTTCCGGCTCGGGGTTGGTGCGGGAAAAGTCGCGCCAGCTAGTGAAATCGTGCGTCAGATAATTGTTGGAGCCGTCGGTGGAGACCACTTGAGCATGCCCTTGGTAGAGGAGTGTGAAAGCTCGCCGGACCGAACATGTATTTACCGCCTGCCAGAGGCGGTTTAAAACAAGCACGGGCTGATCAAGGATGCCTTCCATTTTGCGTTAGTTCGCCTGCGACTCGTAGGAAGTCGAAAAATTTTGCGCGCAAACTAGCACCCCGCTCTTTCGGTTGTCAATACCTGCGAGCGGCCCGACCACCGTGCAACAAGCTTATTCCATTGCACTTATGTTAGGCTCTTTTACCTCCTTTCGGCCTTGCATTTGCGCGAGGAGTTCTTGATATTAACCGTCCCTCATCCTCAATGTACCGGTCGGGATTTCTTCTTATTGCCATAGGGGCATCGCTGGTAATGCTAAGTACGGCATTTTCCGCAGACTCGTCGGATCTCTTTCTTACTGCATACAAGGATTTTCAGACCGCCGAAAAACTGGAACGCGAAGCAAAACCCCAGGACGCCATCAAGAAGTACCGTTCGGCGCGGCAGATACTCCATCAGATCAGCAAATCTTCTCCAGATTGGCAGCCACTTGTTGTTGATTATCGCCTTCGAAAGACCCAAGAGAGCATCGAGCGATTGGAACAGAGCATCGGTTCCCTGCCGCCACCTGAACCACCGGAAGGTAGCCTGCCGGTGGCGGACAGCGGGAAAGTGATGCCAGCTGTGCCTGTGCAAGCACCGGTCTCTGCGCAGATGCCCACGGTCGCCTTTAGGCCCCCCACGGCTCAAAAACGGAGTGCCCGCGAAGCTCCGCGCGCTTCGGTTCGCCGCGATGACCCGACGGCGGGTCGTCCGCCATCCGCCACGTCCGCAGCCGAGCGCGAGTTGCGTGAATTGCGGCGCGAACTGGCTCAAGTCCGGGCCGAAAACAAGGAGCTCACCGACCGTTTGTTGAAGAAGTCCGCCGAGCTTCAGAGCGCACTCGTTGAGGTAGACAAGACCAAGGTGAACGTCGTCGAGTTGAAGTCGCAGCTCGCACAAACGACCGCTGCCCTCGAAAACGTTCAGAAGGATGGCGCCTCCGTCACTGGCGTTCGCGCTGAGTACGTGCAGCGGCAGTCAGAGACTCTGAAAAGGTTCACTGAGACGCAGGCAGATAATGAGGTGCTCCAGGAAGAAAACCAACGCATCCTTGCCAAGCTTGAACGAGCAGCCCAGTACATCGCACAAAGCGATGCGATCCGCGCTAGCCTTCTCACCGAACGCAAGCAATTAGCCAATGAGCGGAACGCCGCTTTCGCAAAGGTGAAAAAGGTCAAAGATAACTCCGCAGAAATTGAGCGTGTGAGCATCGAAAATCGACGGCTGAAGACCGAACTTGTCGAGATCTCCGCAAAGATGGTCAGC
>DATLIT010000228.1:0-2886 GCA_035539295.1 Terrimicrobiaceae bacterium
GCTCCAGCGGCTTCATGTCTCTCGTGGCGACCTTTTCAGAATACTCGATCCGCTCCTTCGGGTTGACGATGACCACCCCCTCCTGCAACAGGAACAAGCGATCCTCGGACCATTTCTCGATGGTTTTTCCGGAAGGGTCGAACGTCAGAATGTCGATACGCTGAGTGGTATTGAAGTCCAGCCGAAGGATTTTTTTTGCGTTATTGCGAACGGTATAGATCGAATCCAATTCTCGACGCTCGGCGAGGGAGAAGTTTGACGGTTCGACCTTGAGACTCTCGGTGGTCGGTTCCGGACGCAGCCGCCCGAGCCTAATGGAACCGAACATATCTGTGAAGAACCTCCTGAACTTTGTCGTCACGCTGTCAGGGCTGCCCTTCGCGCGCGGATATTCAGCGACTTCATCCTCCGCGAGCCGAGCCTGGCCCTCGCTGCTCAGGGTATACTTGGCGTCCAGTCGCTCGGCAAAAAAGACACTGCCTTCATCCGGAGGCGGCAGCGAGAAGGCCGAGACAGGATAGGAGACAGCAGGCGTAGGGCTCGGCCTGGCGCCAGGCACCTCTTGACCAAGGAGAACTGCCGGCAAAATGCAAGCGACCCAAAAAGCAAGGAACTTCATCGCTGTAACTTGCTATGCCAGCGGCACCGCGGTTGCAAATCCCTTCTTGCTAAATATCATGCCGGCATGCTCCGGCTCCTCCCAATCTTTCTCCTTCCGTTGATGGCGCTCGGGGCTGAGCAAAAGCCTCCAGCTGTTTCAATTCGCCTGCATGCGGAGGGAAATCCCCGTGAGGGTGAGCCTTTCGTCGTGCCCGTGACGCTGATCAATCCGCCCAAGCAGACCGTCATTCGGAAGGTCCCTATCGTCACGGAGCGCGACGTGGTTGCTTTCTATCCTTTCGCTGCGGCGGACGGCACGTTCGGTTGTTATTTCAAATTGGATGCCAGCGGCACGAACAAACTTCTGCAACACTCGATCGAGTATCGCGACACGCTGGTGGTCGCCATGGTTAATGGACGCGTGGCTTCCGCTATGACTGTGGGCCAGAAGATTACCGACGGAATCATGCCGTTTCCTTCTGGACTCCTTCCCCGAGAAATCATTGAGCTGCAAGCACGCTATCCGATTATCGGAAAAGAAAAGGAATTTGCCGAGCAGCAGAAGAAGGCTCTCGCCGTCCTGAAAGAAGCGCGGAAGGCGCAGGCCAAAGAGGCAAAGAGGAAGCCGACATCCAAGAATGCTCGGCAATGAACCTGGTGCGCATCGCAGGCCTCTGCCTTTTCGTGACTGGGGTCCTGCGCGCGCAACCGCTGATCGATTTTCCTACCGACAATCGCGCTCTTCTCCAGGGACGCCCTCGAGACTTCTACATGTATGTAAACCGCGATTTCGAGGGCGCAAGGTCTCAGCCTTGGCAGGGCGGCCAATTCGGCTTCGTCCGTGGGCCCGTTCGCGATGCGGGTAAGATTTTGTACCTCCAGCTCCATGAGGGAATTGACATCCGCCCGGTCCGCCGAGACGCCCTCGGTAATCCCAGCGATGAAGTGCGCGCGGCCGCCAGCGGAAACGTCGTCTACGTGAGCCGGGAATCGGGCGCGTCGAACTACGGGAGGTATGTCATTGTCGAGCACCTTTGGGACGGCTGCCCTTACTACACGCTCTACGCCCACCTCTCGTCCCTCTCGGTCGAGACCGGTCAACCGGTCCGTCAAGGCGAAGTCCTGGGCATGATGGGCTTTACCGGAGCCGGCATCGACCGCGAGCGCGCTCACACCCATTTCGAAGTCTGCATGATATTGAACCGAAACTTCGAGGGTTGGCACGAAGCCTATTTCCGAAAAAATCCTAACAACCACGGAATCTATAACGGTCTGAATCTTGTCGGACTCGACCCCGCAGCGCTTCTCCTGGCGGCGCACAGGAACCCAACACTCAAGATTTCAGACTTCATCACCGGCGGGGAGCCAGCCTTCAAGATAACTATCAGGAACTCGCCAAATTTTTACCTGGTGCGCGCATATCCCTGGCTTGTTCCAGCAGGCGAACTCGCCAACCCGCTCGCCTGGACGGTCACGTTTTCTCGCTATGGGATTCCGATCAGGATCGAGGCCGCCTCAATCGCGATCACCCAACCGGTGGTCACTTGGGTGAAGGAAACGGGTCAGCCTTACACCCGAATCACAAAGAACCTCGTCGGTGGACCCGCCGGTGCCCCTCGGCTGACCGAAGCGGGATTGCGCTTTGCGAGGCTGCTCACCTGGCCGGACTGAGAGCGCTGACTCTCCCGTCTAAATGGCGATGTCCTCATTCCAAAGTTCCGGCCGCTCAGCAATGAACTTGCGCATCATCTCGATGCATTCGCCATCCTGAACGACATCCAATTGCACACCCTGGGTGCGGAGCCACTCCTCGGCCCCAAGGAACGTCTGATTTTCACCGATGACGATCTTCGGAATTTTATAGAGCAGCGCAGTCCCACTGCACATTGGACACGGCGAGAGCGTCGTGTAGAGGGTGCACTCTCGATAAACTGATGCAGGCTGGCGACCGGCTCGCTGGAACGCGCTCATCTCTCCATGAAGCAACGGATCTCCCTTCTGGACGCGCATATTGTGGCCACGTCCGATAATCGTCTCGCGGTGGACAATGACCGAACCGATCGGGATGCCTCCCTCGACCAGCCCCTGCCTGGCCTCGTCGATCGCCGCTTGCAGAAATGGATCGCGCATCGCTCCACTGAAAGGCGACCAGGACACGAAGTCGAGATTTCTCGGCGTCCGCTTGATTCTGCGCGCCCGACGCGCTGTTCCTTGATACGATCCGAGTAAGAGAGTTACTCTCCGCCGCTGAGCAGACACCAGAATGATGCGCGCGCTGGTCACATT
>DATLIT010000229.1:0-2406 GCA_035539295.1 Terrimicrobiaceae bacterium
GTAGAGATCCGAACGGATATCTACCTCTCCTCCTATAACTTGTTCGGGACTGGCGAACTCTGGTGTGCCGGCAAAGGCGCCGCTCCCCGAGATCGTGCTTTGGGAACCGGATACATCGATCGCCTTGGCCAAGCCAAGATCGATGATCTTGACGCTTACCGCGCCCTCGTCCTCAAAGCTCACCATGATATTGCTTGGCTTGATGTCCCGGTGAACGAGCTTTTTCTTGTGTACCGCAGCCAAACCGGCGGCGGCCTGCTTCGCAATTTCCAGAGCCAATTTTACCTCAAGCCGGCCCGAGCGCTTGATGAGATTCTGCAGGGTTTCTCCCTCTACAAACTCCATGGCGTAGAAGTAACCCTCAGCGCTTCTCCCCAAGTGGAAGACCGAGGCAACATTCGGGTGCCGGACGCTAGCCGCTGCGCGTGCTTCACGTAGGAAACGAAGCCGAGCCGATTCGTCACCGAGATACTTCTCGCTGATGACTTTCAACGTCACGGGGCATCCAAGGTCGATGTCGAACGCTTTGTAGGTTACGCCCATCGCGCCGTGACCTAGCTCGACAAGTCTCCCGTCTTCGCCGACTACTACCTCATAGTGCTGAAATCGTCGTGCCACGTCTTGCGATTTCGGCTTGATCACGCGCTCAGAAGAAGACTCGCCGGACTCAACGTCATCAGGGAGTGCCCCGTGCAGCATGCACACCGGGCAGAATTCCACCGCTCCGGAAAACTCATTACCGCAACTCGGGCAGATGCGTCTGTCCTGCGCTTTCATGGGCCTAACCGCCCTTCGGATGCAACCAAGGCGTCGCAAAGAGTCCAACGTGTAGCGTGAAAGCTCGCAGCGCTCCCGCCGGCGGACCATGGTCGCGTTTCACCAAGGAATCAGTCGTTAACCAACAATATCGAGTGAAAGCGTGTTTAGGAATAAAATCCTGAACCCTGCTGGAGACCGAAAGAACCTCACCAAGAAGTGTGGAATCGCACAATCAGAGCGGGGTCTGGCTGTGAGGGAGGATTTACTTTCAGGTGGGTCAGACCCGCCGAGCTCGAACGGGTGTTCGCGACCGTTGTAAAACTGTCAGACGCCTTGAAGAGCTATTGGATATCCAGCGGTAACGCCGCGGAGGCTGAGCGATGCAAGCGCGATTTCGAAAAAGCAAGCAGCGGTGACCCGGACTACCGCAGATAGTTAAGCCTGAAGCAGCGGGGTCGCTGAGGAATTATTCGGCCGCCACGAATTTGTCCGGCTTCAAAATCGCTTCGCCGTCGAATCGATAGGCGACCAGCGGCCCGCCGCAGCCGGCGCTGTAATCCAGACACGCGATGTTTGGAGCCAGAGGATTCTTGACGCCCTTGGGATCCAACCAGTAGTGGCCGAAAAATAGAGGTGGCTCCTCTTCAGCGTAGCCCCGAAAGGAGACACCGTTAGGAACGCATCCGTCGCCGCGAAGTTCGCCCCCCGGCATCGCCGCTTCTGCGTGAGTCATGCCGGGCCGGATGGGAATCCACCATTTTGCTCGCACAGTTTTCCTTTTGAATCCTTCCTTATCCACAAAAACAATTCCATTGCTGAGCCAGTATTCTGGTCCCTTGAGGAGCCAATTCACAGCACTGCCCTCCGGAGTTTGGCGTCTTTTGGCTTTGGCAAGAGTGATTTCAGCCAGGGTATCGCGGGTCCCACAGGCCTGGACGGCAGCGTCGTCCCACGCAGCGTGCACCACGCGACACGAGCCCAGGTCCAGCCAAAGCGGCAGCTGCAGCATCCAATCCAGCCAGCCTTTCCATTCGTCCGGTTCCGATAGCGCGATCTGATCGAGCGTCGCCTGATGCTGAAAAGTATTCTTCTCATCGTGAGACCGCAGCCATTGTCCATCGGGTCCCTTTGTGTGGTAAAGCAACGCGTTGAACTCGTGATTTCCGATCACGGCGCGAGCGGTGCCCGCATCGACCATCGCGCGGACGAGCTGCAAGGTGCGGCGAATCTCGGCTCCTCTGTCAATGAAGTCTCCCACGAAGATCAGCTGCCTGGAGGCGTGGCGGTAGATTCCGTCGCGTTCCTCGTATCCCAGCCTTCGCAGCAGCCTCTCAAGCTTGTCCGCGTGGCCTTGTGCCGCAGACTTGTATAGGCGCAATCCTTGCCTGCACGGCAGCGAGGGTGCTTTTCGACGTTGATACCTTCTTCCGTTTCGCCCGTTCATTGCGTTAACGACCAGATCGTGTTGCTGCGGGGGGATTGAGGTGCCGGTGACTCGCGGGTTGGCCTTGCCGCCGCTTGGTCGAGGGATTTCCCGGATGCACAATCTCTCGGGACAAAATCCCAAACCGCGCGCTACGCTGTCGCTATGAAACAAGAAACTCCCACTCCTGCCGACCGCCTGCGTGTCCTGCTGAAGATCTATCC
>DATLIT010000230.1:0-4727 GCA_035539295.1 Terrimicrobiaceae bacterium
ATCTTTACATTAACCGCAAAATTACCGGCGCAACTGTGGCACGGCACCCGTTCGGCGGCTTCGGTATGTCAGGCGGAGGAACGAAGGCTGGCGGACGCGACTATCTTCTCAATTTTCTTCTCCCGAAGGTGGTTGCCGAGAACATCGTCCGGCGCGGCTCGGCTCCCCAAACGTAGCCCCGGAAGTTTCCGCGGCACCAAGATCGGGGGACCAGTTACCGGCATGTGGGCTTTGACCTCTCCGCCGTGCTGGGCCATCGTCTCGACGGCAACAGTTACGACAAGGTCATGAGCAGAAATACTTCACAATCTGGAATACATGCTGCTGTTTCGCGGCACCAGTTGGCATGAAGGCCTCTCTTCCGAAATGGTGCAAACTGTGATGAACCAGTGGTATGATTGGTTCGAGCAGCTGGTTGAGCAAGGCAGGGCCACCTCGAGACACCCGCTGGCCTACCAAGGCAAGATCGTCTCGGGAAAGAAGGGCCACACCGTCGTCGATGGTCCCTTCGTCGAATCCAAGGAGGCGATCGGCGCCTATTTTCTCCCTTCAAGTCGAAAGTGAAGAGGAGGCCATCGAGATCGCCAGGCATTGCCCGGGACTTGAACACGGCGTGCAGGTGGAAGTCCGACCTCTCGTGGAATTCTGCCCTTCGGGCGAGGTTGCGGGTCAAGCCGCCGAGCCGCAGGGTGGGGCTATCGTCTGACAAGCTCCTGCGGAACCGAAATGGAAGAGTTTGTAGCCGCTTGTATCAAGCACCGAGCCACCTTCACGGTGCTCGCCTTACGGGCGCCTCTACATTTTTCGAATTTTCCGTGCAAAGAGATTATCAGCGCCGCCGCGATCATAGTTGGTCAGTCCAAGAATTCCTTAACGATGAGGCTGACGTTGTGTCCACCGAAACCAAACGAGTTGCTCATGGCGACGCGCACCTTTGTTTCACGAGCGGTCCTGGGAACGTAATCTAGATCACACTCTGGGTCCGGACTTTCAAGATTGATGGTCGGTGGAATTATCCCGTTTTTGACGGCAAGTGCACAAACGGCTAACTCGACGCTGCCCGCTGCGCCCAAAAGGTGACCAGTCATCGACTTGGTTGAGCTAATGGCCACGTTGAAAGCGTCCCGTCCCAGAGCGAGTTTGATCGCCCGCGTCTCGAAGATGTCACCGATGGGTGTTGAGGTGGCATGGGCGTTGATATAGTCGAGGTCGCCGGTATTAACCTTCGCGTGCTGCATGGCTATTCGCATCGCGCGCGCGACCTCTCGTCCTTCGGGATGCGGCTGCGTCATATGATGCGCGTCCGCCGTGCATCCGTAGCCTACGAGTTCACAGTAGATGGGCGCCGAGCGGCTCCTGGCATGTTGGAGCTCTTCGAGAACGAGGACTCCCCCACCCTCGCCCATGACGAACCCGTCGCGGTCCTTATCGAATGGCCGGCTGGCCTTCTCCGGTTCATCATTCCGCAAGCTCAGGGCCTTCATGGCCGCGAACCCGGCAACGCCGAACGGAGTAATGGTTGCCTCACAGCCTCCCCCCAGAAAGATGTCTGCGTCCCCGAACTTGATAGTCCGCCAAGCCTCACCGACGGAGTTAGCCCCCGTGGCGCAAGCCGTTACGATACAGATATTGGGACCACGTAGGCCAAATTCTTGGGAGACATTTGCGCTGGCCGCATTGCCCATTATTCCGGTGATGGCGAATGGAGAGATACGGGAAGCCCCTTTCTCGACCAGACGATGCCCTGATCTTTCCATCCTTTCGAGTCCGCCGATGCCGGTGCCAACCGAAATCCCGAAGCGATCGCGATCAATGCGTTCAAGATCGATGCCAGCGTCTTCCAAAGCCATCTTGGAAGCAGCCACGGCAAATTGCTCGAAGCGTTCTGAACGCTTGACCGACTTCCCATCCTGGAAATAAAGCGTCGGGTCAAAGCCGACTACTTCCCCGGCGATTTTGCATGGATATTCGCTAGCGTCGAAGGCCGAGAATCTGCGTATGCCGCTGACGCCATCCACGGTGTTGCGCCAGAATTCTCCGACGCTTAGACCGTTGGGAGCCACGATGCCGATGCCGGTAATAACCACTCGTCGCTTCGCCGGGTCATTTTCAACACTCGATGACATGATGTAATATCGTTTGATCGTGTCGCGGAATTGGGAGGGGCCGGTAACAAATCGCCTGGCAGCGCTCCGTGGACGGCGCTAAACAGCTGCCCACATCTGCATTCTTATCCGAAGAGCCCAGCCTCGCAATCGCTTTTCAGAGGCCGAACAGAACGCTCCCAAGCCACCCTCGTAACGCCTGGTCCCCGCTTCACCTCGACTTCATGGAAAGTCAGCATGCGGGCCGTTATCGCGTTTACCGACTCCGCTGGGCGCAAGTTTGAAGATGGCGAGCTAAAACAAGACGCCGCGTGACCACGGTGTCGGTGCAGATGCTCAATTTCCCGAGCACATCTTCTCAGTCTACCCAACAGCCACCATCACACTCGAAGCCTTGATAACCGCGAAAGCATCTCGACCGACGGCAAGATCGAGAGCCTGGACAGACGCCTTGGTAATAATCGCGACCACCTCGACTCCCGCCGCGATCTCAAGGGTCACCTCGCAGTTCACCGCTCCATCCACGATCTTGGTGATCCGTCCCTTCAAGACGTTGCGGGCGCTAAGTTTCATCGTGTGCCTCAAGCGGAAAGTCGCGCTTCTAGATAACCTTCGGTCACACGAGACGCCAACCCGCGCCCGTTGTCCACCCTACAGCTTGCGAGCAAAGCCTGCTTTCTCGCATGTCCAAGAAAGCTCAACGCCTCCACGAACCCGAGCGACCACCGGCGCCGTGCCACGAGCCCGATCCGCCGCCCCAGCTCGCCGAACCTCCCCGATATCCGCTGATGTGACCCGAGCCCTGATCCCACGATGCCGTGCTGCCGCGCCATCCGGTTGCGCTTCCGGACCCGTCATTCCAGTGGGCGGAACCCCCTCGTGCACCGTAGGCACTCCCTGAACCGTCATTCCAATAGGCTGAGCCCCCATATCGATTTCGGTAATAACTGGTATTCCCATAGTAGGCGCCGTGATAGAATCCTGCGCCGCCGTAGTAGCCACCCGAATAAGGGACGTAGGGAGAATACGCAGGCCCTGGGCCTGACGTAACCACGTACCCCTCAGTGCATCCAGTTTGCGAAACTGTAAACATGACCGAGAGCGCCGCTACCGCGCTCAGTGATAAAATGTGTTTCATTCGAATTGTGATTGTTCCTCTCAGCGAGACCGCGGCTGGATCACGTCGACAAACGGAATTTCCCGTCCTCCAGCCGGTTTGGAAAAGACAAAGTCACGAGAGTCCAGCCATGGATGAAGGTTCCACCGCGTGAATTCGACCAAGGTCCGTGGAAAATTCGTTCGATCGGTAAAAGTCACCGCAAGGCGCCATGGCAGAGCGCGCTTTCCCGCCTCGATCCAAATCTCCCAATTCACGCCAGGCGATCTAAACGCCAAGTGGTAACAGGCAATTCG
Source organism: Terrimicrobiaceae bacterium (assembly GCA_035539295.1). Taxonomy (GTDB): domain Bacteria; phylum Verrucomicrobiota; class Verrucomicrobiia; order Chthoniobacterales; family Terrimicrobiaceae; genus DASTFP01. The sequence goes on from DATLIT010000230.1 coordinate 3,519, forward strand.
ATTGACCATGGCACTCCCGACGACAACACCGCTGATCAGCCTTCGTGTAAGCACTTCGTAGGGATCGCTGAAAAGCAGCGGTGCGGAAACGAACCGGATTCCGGTTTCCTGCTGCAATTCAGGGAGCATCATGTCGACGGTGGCCGGAGCTTTTGTTGTTGAATAAACCTTGTCTTTCGGAGCGAACGCAGAGGCGGTGGTCCCGTCAAAATAAAAGTCGAAATGAGGCGCCTCCCCGCGGAGTCGTGCACGAAGCTTGTCGGGCCTCTTGAGAGATACCTCCGCCGAAGAGAACAGGGTGATGAACTGCCCGGTCCTGATTGGAAGTTCGAGGACAATTCTCGAATGAAAGGTAAAAGCTTTGGATGCGCCAAGAGTCGTGCTCATGCGCTTGAGAACTTCAAGCGCCTGGGGATCAATGCGTTTGGCGGTGCCACGGGAGGATTCCTCCCCGGGAATCTCAGACAATGCCGGCGTGATCAACCAGCAGACAAGTAGGGATGTGGCAAGATATTGGATCAGTTTCATCGCTCAAAGGCTCTTAACGCGCCGGAGAACCGCCCAAATCTCTAGCAATACCCGTCAAATCAAGCAAGATCATATGGCGCTAGGCACACAAAGGGATTTCGAGAGAAGACCTGGGCCGAGACTTGATGGTTGAATTTCTCCTGGAACAATTTCAAGATCTGCCGATGTCCTTCCACAGATCCGATGCGCCGTGGTATTTGGTGGCATCGCCTCTCGATATCTCCCAGGCGATCTCGCCGCCGCTGGCTCAGTGGATGATCAACGCTCCCGATCCGATAGTCGAAAACGGACGCAGAGGCGGTCCCCCCCAACTCAACTGATCAAAGGAGGCGTGGCTGGACCCGTCTTCATACTGGCAAGCGAAATCGAGCCGGGAGCAAGTTATTGGACGAAGGCTGAGGAACAGGCCTCGCGTTTGGCAGCTTTTGCAACTCGTCTTCTCGAATTTTCCGCGAGTGCTCGGCTCGCTGTGCTGCCAACGCGACCAGCGGACCATCGACATTCCCTCGCCCAGGCGATAGAACGCGAGATCTCTGAGGGCGCGTCGGAAGTCTTCGTTCTCCCCCTGGTTTTTGAGTTCAATATCTGGCAGCGGACGCTCTTCGGACAGACATTGAGCAAAATTCGCCGTCTTCATCAAGGCGTCTCGATTCACCACGACGACATCAATCCAAGCCACCC
>DATLIT010000231.1:0-8297 GCA_035539295.1 Terrimicrobiaceae bacterium
CCCGCGGTCGAGCAGCCAGTTCATCGAGCTGAGAAGGAAGTCGAGCCCTTGCTGATTGAGAGCAGCATCCAGCGCAAACTCGCTGTTGCCGGCTGTCACGAGTTTTGCCGACTCGACTTCCACCCGCTCGTCTTTGACACCACCGCGGGCTGCGGCGATGGCTACGTAGACCGGCTGCCCGGCATCCCTGCCTTCGTCATAGCGAACGCCCTTTTTCTCATCCGTCACGTAATCGGTTTCACCCCAAAATTCCTCCCCCGCTTGAATGAGCGGCCAGATCTGCACTCCGGCCGCCTGGGACTGCGCCGGATCGAAAGTGAGCGACTGCGTGGCTCCGGGCAAAAGAATATTGATGCCTATCATGCGCTTAGTGATGGGGTTTTTTGGAAGAAACTCAGCGGTCACTTCCCGCAAAATCCCCGTGGCGAAGGGCAGCCGGACGGTACGGAGAACGCGGTTGTCCAGGGGGATGACTCCAGCTTCCTTGAGAATCGAGTTGAGCCGCGGCGTTTTCGCTCTCGGGTCGAGCAAAACCAATAGCCGGGCGTTGGCTTTCCAATAGTTCGTCAGGATACTCGCCTCGCGCTCCTCAATGTCGACCTGAGGAGCCACGATAACCACCGCGGCGCAATCAGAGGGCACTGCATCCAGGGAGGCGAAAGAAAGCGGGGCTGCGTTGACGTTCTGTCTCTCGACGTAATCTTTGAACACACCCAGAGGCGTCCCCGCCCCGATGGTCGGTTCGCCGTGGCCTTCGAGAAAATAGACCTTCGATCGCTCCGGATTGATAAGCGCAATCATGCCGTTGGTCAGTGCCTGCTCGCCTTTGAACGCGAGTAAACGCGGCGGTTCGCCAGCCTCGACCGGCCCCATGTCGAAGTCGGCCATCTCTGCGACCGGAACGAATTTCGAACGGCCGTCGTAGTCCAGGATCAGGACATTCTCCGAAGCGCTAAATTTATAATGCTCCTGGAGTTCGCGCGCCCGCGAAAGATCGCGCGTGGGATCGACATACTCGACCTCGATCTTGTTGCGCCCAGAAAAGATCAGCTCTTTGAGAAGATTCTGGACATCGGGAAAGAGCGCCGTCTCCGGCGAGAGAACCGTCGGCGAGAAAAAGACCGTCACGCGGACAGGCTTCTTCAACTCGCGGAGAACTCGCTTTGTCTGGTCAGAGAGGACGAACTTTTGCGACCGCGAAAAGTCCGCGCGCGCATAATGATTAAAGCTGAAATAGTTGACCGCCAACAAGAGCACCAGCATCGCCAGGACTTGCAAACCGACGGTAAACCGGATCGTTTTGCGCGGAATGCCTAGCTTTTCCATCGACGGTACTGGAAGACATGGAACGTCAGGAAAAGCGTGAATAACGTCATGCTCAGGTAGAAAACGATCGGTCGCGTGTCGAAGAGCCCGCGCGAAAATTCGCCCATATGCTCAATCGTCGAGAAGTAATAGATAAACTCCCGGAGGGCTGAGCTCGCCTTCAAGAACAGAAAAGAGAGCAGACCCAAAAAAAACATCAGAGATATCACTGCAAAAGTTACCGTCGCGGCGACGATCTGATTTTTGGTCATCGCCGAAGCCAGGCAACCAATAGAAAGATAAAACATTCCTATCAGAAGCAACATGGAGTAGGCGCCAATATAGGCCCCGACCGACTCGGCGGCGCTTTGGCCCGAGATCCAACGAAAGATGGCGAAATAGAGCAGACTCGGAGCCCACAAGACCAGGTAGAAAAATAGACTGCCAAAAAACTTTGCAAAGACGACCTGCCCATCACGCACGGGCGCGGTCATTAGTGTCTCGATCGTTCCAAGCTTATATTCCTCGCTGAACAATCGCATCGTCAACAGCGGAAAAATGAGGATGAAGGGAATCCAGAAAAGGACCGTGTTGAAGAACGCCTCCACGACCGACGTTTGACTCGGTTCTCGATTCAAAGCGATGAGGCCGGCATGGAAATTCGCCGCGGTCAAGAGCAAGAAAAAGAACAGGACAATATAGGCCAACGGCTGATGGAAGTAATGGCGGACCTCGCGACCGAGCAAAGTCAAGAAGCGCTTCATCTGATCGCCGGCTCTTTTCTGACCGTGCTGACTCCTGCGAGCGACATACGAGCCGAGCGACCGGTCTGGGAGCCTCGGGCGAACATCCCTCGGTCATAGCTACAGGGCATCAGCACTCGACTCCCGGTCATTCCTGTTCTTCGGCGTGGGTCACCTCGGCGAAAACCTGCTCCAACGTGGCACTGCGGCGGCTCAACTCACGAACGGCCCAGCTCTCCTTGACGGCAAACGCGTGGATGATTTCGCGGGGGTCACTCTCTACATGGAGCGTGAACCGCGTCCAATCTCCCAACTTCTCCGCGAGGGCATCCTTCACGCCGTGCAAGGCCCGCAGCTTGGCGATGGCATGAGGATCCTCGGTCCGAGCTTCCAGGATCACTTCTCCCTCCAACCCCAGGCGCGAACGCAAATTTTCGGGAGTATCAAGAACCTCAATGCGGCCCTTGTTGATGATGATGACGCGCGAACAAATCATCTCCACTTCCGAAAGGATGTGGGTTGAGAGGAGAATCGTATGGTGCCGACGCAAGTTTTTGATGAGCTCGCGCACATGGCGGATTTGATTCGGATCCAAACCGATCGTCGGTTCATCAAGAATCAGAAGCTCTGGTTCGTGGATCATCGCGTCCGCCAGACCGACCCGCTGGCGGAATCCCTTCGACAAGGTCGAAATCATTTTTCGCTCCACCTCGGCCAACCCACAAAGATCCGCGACATCGGCCAGACGTTCCTTGATTCGACGTCCGGGAACCCCTTTGAGCGCCGCACGAAATGCGAGGTACTCGTTGACCCGCATATCGTGGGGCAGCGGGACGTGCTCGGGCAAGTAACCGATGTGCTCGCGGGCTCGCAACGACTCTTTAAAGACGTCGCACCCAGCGACTTCAGCGCGTCCGGATGTCGGCGGCAGGTAACACGCCAGCATTCGGACTGTTGTGCTCTTGCCCGCCCCATTGGGACCAAGCATTCCCACGATCTCCCCCTTGTCGACCTCGAAATTGATCGAGTCAACTGCCGTAACGCTGCCATACCGCTTAGTGAGCCGTTCAACTTTGATCATTTCGGGAGTTGTTCCGTTTAGCGCGAGATCTCTTCGCTTTCAAGCGACACCGTTTCACAAATCGCCGCTGGCACAAGCAGTTGCCTCAATCCGACAACACTGCCTGCTTGCGAAAATACAATTCTTCCCTCACACTGAAACCTCCCTATGGCGCGACCGATCGCCGCGATCGAGGGACACTAACTTAGCCATTGCATATGAGTACTTTTACCGCCCGGTGGAGCGAGGGACTGATTGATGATAACTATGAACGCTGGCGCTCCAATCCCCAATCCGTCGACCCCGACTGGGCGGCTTTTTTCGAGGGTTTCGAGCTGGGTTTTGCGAAAAGCGAAGAAAATGGAGAAACCGCGACCGCAGAGCCCACACCCGGAACGCTGCCCGACAGCAGCCTGCAAACGCGCGTCGAGGCGCTTGTTTATGCCTACCGCACCCTTGGTCATACCATCGCCGATCTCGATCCCCTTGACCTCCTCAAACGCTCTAACCCTCTCCTGAGCCTCAAGGAGCTCGGTTTTGAAGAAAGGGAGCTCGATTTAGTCGTGTCTTCACGCTTCTTCAAGGAAGGCAAGAAGATGAAGCTGCGCGATATGATTCGCGAGCTTGAGGCAAACTACTGCGGCACCGTCGGCGCGGAGTTCATGCACATCCAAAACCCGCGCATGCGCACGTGGGTACTTTATAAACTGGAACACCGTGACGCTTCCCTGCGGGCCAACGCGGCCGTTCACCGCGATATCCTCCAGAAGCTCTACGAAGCCGAAACATTTGAAAATTTCCTCCATACAAAGTACGGCGGAAAACGCTTCTCCCTTGAGGGCGGCGAAGCCTTGATCCTGGCTCTCGATACGATCGTCCAGAACTGCGAGCGGCGTGGGATTAAGGAGATCGTCATGGGCATGTCGCACCGCGGCCGGCTGAACGTTCTCGCCAATGTCCTCAACAAGCCGCTGGACGTCATCTTCAATGAGTTCCAGGGGACTTTTGCGCCGGACTCGGTTGGTGGAAACGGCGACGTGAAATATCACCTCGGCTATCGCAATGTTCGGAAGACCGCCACCGGCTATGAGGTGGAAATCAATCTGGCGGCCAATCCCAGCCATCTTGAAGCCGTCGATCCGGTAGTCGAGGGAAAGGCCCGTGCGCGCCAGCGTGTCCTCGACGATACCGCCTATCGCAAAAAGGTGGTTCCAATTCTCATCCATGGAGACGCGGCTTTTATTGGCCAGGGCGTGGTTGCCGAAACTTTCAACATGTCGCAGCTCCCGGGCTATTCCACTGGCGGGACCATCCATTTCGTCGTCAATAACCAGATCGGCTTCACGACGCTGCCAGCCGATTCTCGCTCGAGTGAATATTGCACGGAGATCGCCAAAATGGTCGATGCGCCGATCTTCCATGTGAACGGCGAAGACCCGATCGCGGTCATGGAGATGTCCAAGATCGCATTGGAATTTCGCCACGAGTTCGGTCGCGATGTTGTCGTGGACATTTATTGCTACCGGCGTCATGGGCACAACGAGGGGGACGAACCTGCCTTTACCCAGCCTGATCTCTACAACCGCATCAAGAACCATGCCCTGCCGAGCGAAGTCTTTTTGAACCAGATTGCTTCGCTCGGGACGGTTTCCGCTGAGGAGGCTGCGGCCCTCAAAGCGGATTCGCTTAAGGAACTGAACGATGCCCTCTCGCAGGTCAAGCTTGCTGCCGCCGAGAAGGCAAAGGCGCATGAATTTGCGGGATCTACCGCTATTTTCCAGCCGCACTACTCGCACGCGCCGATCACTACCGCGATCACCAAGGAAACCCTCGACACGATCGCCAAGACGCTGACGACGGTGCCGGAAGACTTCCGCGTCCTGCCGAAGATTAAGCGAATTCTGCTCGAGCGTCGGCTGCAAGTCTGGAAGTCGGGCGGCCCCTACAACTGGTCGTTCGCCGAGGCGCTTGCTTTCGGCTCCCTCCTGCTGGAAGGCACTCCGGTGCGGCTGTCCGGTCAGGATAGCCGCCGCGGCACCTTTAGCCAACGCCACAGCGTCCTGTATGATGAAGACAACCGGCAACGCTATATTCCTCTAAACCATCTTCGCCCCAATCAGGCCCGCTTTTGCGTCTATAACAGCCCTCTCTCCGAGTACGCCGTGCTCGGATTCGATTACGGCTATTCGATGGACTTCCCGTCGCAGCTCTACCTTTGGGAAGCTCAGTTCGGCGACTTTGCCAATGGCGCCCAGATTATTGTCGATCAATTTATCGCCTCATCGGAATCGAAGTGGCGCCGCCCAAGTGCGATCGTCCTCCTTCTTCCTCACGGCTACGAAGGGCAGGGTCCCGAGCATTCGAGTGCTCGCCTTGAGCGGTTCCTGCAACTTTGCGCGGAAGAGAATATGCAGGTCTGCTACCCAACCACACCGGCGCAATACTTTCATGTTTTGCGCCGCCAGATGCATCGCAAGTACCGAAAGCCGCTGATCCTTATGACCCCAAAGAGCCTGCTGACACACGAGCAAGCTGTCTCCACTGAGTCGGACTTCACCGGGTCGCGCTTCTTCGAGGTCCTTGCTGATTCCGAAGCCTCCGCCAAGAAAGTTGAGCGTGTGATCTTCTGTTCGGGCAAGGTGTATTATGACCTCGTCAAGTACCGGAAGGAAAACAACCTCACGGATGCGGCGGCGATCATTCGCATCGAGCAGCTCTACCCGCTCTACAAGGAGAAGATCGCCCGCCTGACGAAGCCCTTGATTAATGCCAAGAAATTCATCTGGTGTCAGGAGGAGCCGGAGAACATGGGCGCTTGGACGTTTATTCTCCCTCAACTGCTGAACCTCTTCCCCGGGTACATCCACTACGCTGGTCGTCCCGCGAGTGCCAGCCCGGCAGCGGGAACCATACAGGCCCACCAGGCGCAGCAGGCTGCCCTCGTCAAGCAGGCCTTCGAAGTCTAGGAGTCCTCATCCCCTTTATGAACGTTGAAGTCAAAGTTCCTGCGGTTGGCGAGTCAATCACCTCTGGCATACTCTCTACCTGGCATAAAAAGGACGGCGAAGCCGTCAACTCCGGTGACATCCTCTTTACGCTGGAGACCGATAAGGTCTCTACCGAAGTAAATGCGCCTGAGTCTGGAATCTTGAGGACCCAAGCCGCTGAAGGAGACGAGGTCAAAATCGACCAGGTCGTTGCCATAATCGAACCCGGCGGTACCCCGGCGGAAAAGCCCGCGGAGCCTGCCAAAGCTGGAGCTGCGGCTCCATCACCGCCAGCGGAAGCTCCGAAAGCTCCGCCAGTTCAAGCCCCGCCGTCGGCGCCGGTGGCGGCGCCAGCGCCGGCCGCTCCGCCAAAGAAAGACGAAGCCCCCGCAGCCAAGCCGAAGATCGCTGCTCCCGACGATCCCCGGACGACTCGGAAGAAGCTGACACCGCTGCGCCGCAAGATCGCCGCGCAGTTAGTGATGGCTCAACACACGGCTGCCATCCTGACCACCTTCAACGAGTGCGATATGAGCGGAGTCATGGCTCTTCGCAAAGAAATGCAGGAGGAGTTTACCAAGAGACATGGAGTAAAGCTTGGCTTCATGTCTTTCTTTATTAAATCAGTGGTCGACGCGCTCAAAGCCGTCCCGGCCATCAATTCGCGGATCGACGGAGACGATCTCGTCCAGAACAAATACTATGACATCGGGGTGGCCGTCGGCACGGAGAAAGGGCTCATCGTTCCGGTCCTGCGCAACTGCGATGAGAAGTCCTTTGGCGAGATCGAGAGCGACCTGGTGGGATTTGCCACCAAAGCCCGCGAGGGAAAAATGGGTCTCGAGGACCTCCAAGGGGGCGTGTTTACAATTTCAAACGGGGGAGTCTACGGATCGCTGTTGAGCACTCCGATTTTGAATCCGCCTCAAAGTGGAATTCTCGGCATGCACAAGATCCAGGAGCGGCCTGTCGCGGAGAAAGGCCAGATCGCCATTCGCCCGATGATGTTTTTGGCTCTGAGCTACGACCACCGGGTGGTGGACGGCAAGGAAGCTGTCACCTTCTTAATTCGTGTGAAGGACTGCATTGAGAATCCCGCGCGACTCCTGCTCGGCACCTGAACGGGCGCGTAGAGCTGGAAGCCATAGGAATTTCGTTCAAGGCCGCATTCTTCCAGGTCAACCTTTCGACAGAGCTGTTAGCTATTTTTGCCGCCGTCGTATCAAGGCAGCGATCATCGAGATTGTTCATCATGATCTTGGCGTCACCCTGCGAACGGCTCGAGGCGAAGCAGTAAATAATTTGGCAAGACTTGGCGGACGCTGTATACCACCTGCCTACAGTATTTTGCTGTAGCGGCGATGTCCTCATCGCTGCATGAACAAGGGTTTTCGGCCGTGAGGACACGGCCCGCTAGAAAAGGGTCCCCGCTTCTGCGAGATGAAAGTCATTCGTCATTACGATTCGGATTACACCAAGCTCCTCAAGCAACTGAACCGTCATCCCACACCCGATCCAGGGGTAAGCAAAACGGTAGCTGAAGTTCTGCAAGCAGTCGGGACCGAAGGCGACGCAGCCCTCGTGCGTTTCACTGAAGAATTCGGGGGGCCGAGTTTAAGGCCAGCGAAACTTCGCGTCAGCTCCGATGAACTCGCCGCTGCGCGCGCAGGTCTATCCAACGAACTGCGGAAAGCGATTGGTTCGGCCAAGAGAAACGTCCGGGCGTTCGCACGACGAAGCCTTCGCAAGAGCTGGTTCATGAGGAACAGGCAAGGGGCGATCGTAGGCGAAAGATTCGACCCGTTTCACCGCGTGGGAATTTATGTGCCAGGCGGCACCGCACCGCTGGTCTCGACGGCGGTCATGACCTGCACTCTAGCCCAGACAGCCGGCGTGCCAGAGATCGTTGCGGTGACACCACCGGGAGCAGACGGATCAGTGCAAAAGGCGTTGCTGGGCGCTCTCGTCGAGTGTGGCGCGACTGAAGTTTATCGTGTCGGTGGTGCGCAGGCGATTGCTGCACTCGCCCTTGGCACCGCGACAATCCCGCGGGTCGACAAGATTTTTGGCCCGGGAAATGCCTTCGTCATCGAAGCCAAACGCCAGGTCTTTGGAACTGTTGGTATCGACCTTCTCCCTGGCCCAAGCGAAATCCTTGTCATCGCTGATGAATCCGCCGAGCCCGACTGGGTCGCCGCCGAC
>DATLIT010000232.1:0-6087 GCA_035539295.1 Terrimicrobiaceae bacterium
ATCATGATTTGGTATGCGAAGTTTTTGCTCAATCAAGGCCAGGTTTGGCGATCCGTTATCAAGAACCGGAGGCGAATCCCGACCGTCCGCGCCGAGTCCGAATCGTCCTGTTTCCAAGGAGCGGAGCGCCTTTTGCAAAGCCTCCTTGAAAGTGCGCCCGATGGCCATCGCCTCACCAACGCTCTTCATTTGTGTGGTCAACGTCGGATCGGCCTGGGGGAACTTTTCGAAAGTAAATCGCGGCACCTTGACCACGCAGTAGTCAATCGAGGGTTCAAAGCACGCCGGGGTCTCGCGGGTAATGTCGTTCTTGAGCTCATCGAGCGTGTAACCGACGGCGAGTTTCGCGGCGATTTTGGCGATCGGAAAACCGGTGGCCTTGGAGGCGAGAGCAGAGCTGCGCGATACCCGCGGGTTCATCTCGATGACCACCATCCTGCCGGTCTGGGGATGCATCGCGAACTGAATATTAGAGCCGCCGGTCTCGACGCCGATGGCGCGAATCACCGCAAAGCTCGCATCCCGCATGGCTTGGTATTCTTTGTCCGTGAGCGTTTGGACGGGCGCGACTGTGATTGAATCGCCGGTGTGCACTCCCATCGGGTCGAAGTTTTCGATCGAGCAAATGACCACACAATTGTCCGCGCGGTCACGCATCACTTCCATCTCAAACTCCTTCCAACCGAGAAGCGACTCTTCAATAAGAACCTCGCAAACGGGTGAAAGGTCTAGGCCGCGCCGGACGATCTCCTCGAGCTCCTCACGATTATAGGCGATTCCTCCGCCCGCTCCGCCCAGGGTAAAGGCTGGTCGAACAATGAGCGGAAACGCCCCGATGGCCTCGACAACATTGCGGGCATCCTCGAGGGTATGCGCAATTTCGGAACGTGCACAATCAAGACCGATATCGAGCATGATCTCCTTAAAAAGCTGGCGATCCTCTCCCCGACGAATTGCCTCAGCATTGGCTCCGATGAGCCGAGCACTGTGACGCTCGAGCGCGCCACTTTCCACCAGAGCCATCGCCGCATTCAGAGCGGTTTGCCCGCCAAGGGTGGGCAGGACCGCGTCGGGCTTCTCACGCGCGAGGATTTTCTCGATCGCCTCGGGGGTGATCGGCTCAATGTATGTGCGACTGGCGAATTCCGGATCGGTCATGATCGTTGCCGGATTTGAATTGACCAGGATGACTTCGTAGCCTTCTTCGCCGAGCGCCTTGCACGCCTGCACGCCCGAGTAGTCGAACTCGCAGCCCTGCCCGATGACAATCGGGCCCGAGCCGATCAGGAGAATCTTATGAAGCGAGGTATCTTTGGGCATGACTAGACGGCGGACCGATCTAGCCGATAACCGCGACCATCGCAAAGGCAAAGCGTAGAATTCGACAAGTTGAAGGGCAGCTCGTCTCCTTCAAATTGCGCCTTGATTTTGACCGGCCTCCGACGAAGCATTCTGGCATGATCGAACTTGAGGTGTATGCCGCCGGTGTGCGTAATCCCGAGAAGATGATGGCGCTCGCGCTGGAGTTGGACGTGATTTCCGGCCTTCGCTACAAGGTGGACACCAATCATGACATCATCTATATGGAGTTCACCGAAAGTGTTCCGACGCTTTCCACCCTGAAGTCCGTCTTTATCAAAACCGGCTTAGAAGCAAAATTCGTTGGTCAGTTGCCGCCAGAGATCAATTCGAAGAAGAGTACGCAGCGGATCGAGAATGCCGCCGCCTAGCAGGAGAGACTCTTCTCTTCGCAGCCACCATTGAATGGGCCTGCTCGATCTCGTCAAAAGCGGGCTTTTTGGCTTCTTCACTTATCTGGGCCAGGTCGCTTTGCTGGCTTGGGAGACCTTTCGGTCGATCTTTGCAGCGCGCATTCGCCTCAGGTTGACACTGCTCCAAATCGCTGAGATCGGATACGGATCCCAACTCATCGTCGTCGTTACGGGGGCATTTACGGGGGCGGTCTTTACCGCGCAGGCTTACTTTCAGTTTGCAAGCTTGAACATGGAGACCGCGGTCGGCCCGGTGGTCACTTTATCGATGTTCCGCGAGTTGGGCCCGGTGTTAACGGGCTTGATGGTCGCAGGACGTGTCGGTGCTGCCATGAGCGCAGAAATTGGAACCATGAAGGTGACTCAGCAGATCGATGCGTTGCGTGCCCTCGCGGTTCATCCCGTCGACTACCTGGTGGTTCCCCGTGCCTTGGCGATGCTGATTTCCATGCCCTTGTTGGTGGTCGAATGTGTCAGTTGCGGGGTGCTCGCTTCTTATCTTGTGGCCGTCTACGTGCTCAATATCGAGGGGGTATACTTCGTCAACAATATGCAGAAGTTTACCGAGGCGAGTGATATCGCCATGTCGCTGATCAAAGGTTTCGTGTTTGCCAACATCATCGTCTTTATCAGCTGTCGAGAAGGCTTGAATGCCAAAGACGGCGCGGTCGGAGTCGGACGCGCGACCACCGAAACCGTTGTGATCTGTTCGCTCTCCATCTTGATTGCCAATTTCTTTCTCACCATGTTCCTCAACATCCTTTTCCCTGCGGGACAGCGATGAGCGAAGCAGAGCCTTTCATCTCCGTGCGCGATCTCGTGCAAAAGATAGGCGCCCAGGAAATCCTCCGGGGATTTTCGCTCGATGTTTTTCGGGGCGAAACTTTGGTGCTCCTCGGGAAAAGCGGCGGGGGGAAAAGCGTGTTTCTCCGTCATTTGATTGGTTTGATGAAGCCGGTCTCCGGCCAGATCCTGTTCGAAGGAGAGGACATCGCGAACTTGGATGAACGCCAACTCGCGCCGGTACGCCGCAAGATCGGCATGCTCTTTCAGGATGGCGCGCTCTTCGATTCGTTAAGCGTGTATGACAATGTGGCCTTCCCCCTGCGGGAGCACGGTGAAAAGAAGGAGAAGCTTGTCCGCCAGAAAGTGAACGAGGCACTCGCTCTCGTGAACATGAGCGGCCACGATAAGAAAATGCCTGTGAATCTCAGCGGCGGAATGCGCAAGCGTGTCGCCCTCGCACGTGCGATCATCTCCCCTCCGCAGGTCATCCTCTACGACGAACCGACGGCCGGACTCGATCCGATCATTTCGGACAGCATCAATCGGCTGATTCTCAGACTCCAAGAACAACTCTCGGTCACCTCGATTGTTGTCACCCATGATTTGACCAGCTGCAATCGGATCGCTGATCGGGTTGCCTTGCTGAACGAGGGCCGACGTCATTTCTACGGGACACTTGACGACCTGCGTGCGACCGAAGATCACATCGTTAGGGATTTTGTGGACGGACATTCGGAGGACGGCGAAGATTAGGGGCTTATGACGTCCAAAGAACGGGCATCACAGCTGCGAGTCGGCATCTTTATGGCCATCGGCCTGCTCGCGATCGGCCTGATGGTAGTCTACTTCGGGCGCTTTGGAGAAAGCATTCACGGCTTCTACAGAATTCGCGTCGAATATCCGAACGCGAGCGGGATATTCAAGGGAGCCAGCGTCCTTCTGGCTGGTGCAAAGATCGGCTTCGTCGAGAACAATCCCGTGATCCTGCCGGACATGAATGGCGTCTACATAGATTTGAAGATTTTTGAGGAAGTTAAAATTCCCAGCGCTGCCGAGTTCACCATCGGCAGCTCGGGTCTTCTGGGCGACCGATACGTCCAGATTGTCGTTGCCAAGGATGCCAAGTCGGCGCCGCCGATTGCCCCGGGCGCGGTCATTCAGGGAAAGAGCGAAGCAGGGATGGGCGATGTCTTCGAACAGGCTGGATCGCTCCTGGTAGACGTTCAAATCGCGGTGAACAACATCAACAAAGTTGCCGAAAAGCTGAATACCGAAGTTTTCAAGGAAACGACGGTGGCGAATCTGAGCACGACGCTCTCGAATCTTAAAGAGGCCAGCGCGGCCGTCTCAGAAGCCTCGAAGAAGATTGACGGAGTGGTGAAAAAGGCTGGGGAAGCGATCGATTCCGGAAAACAGACTTTTGCCTCGGCCAATGAGACATTCACTTCGGCCAATCAAACCTTTACTTCGGCCAAGAGCGCTGCTGATGATCTCAAGAAGGCCATCGGCGACCTCCGCTCGCTTATTCAGCAAGCGAGGCAGGGGAGAGGCGCGCTCGGCGCGCTCATTTCCGATCGCGAGATGGCTGACAACCTACGCGCCCTGGTTTCAAATTTACGCCGCAGCGGAATTCTCTGGTACAAAGACCGGCCACCGCCCGAGGCGAATTCGAGATAGTCGCATGTCTGCGACACGAGGTAGCCACGCACCGGCGTTTGCAGCCAGCGAGGCTTTTTTCCTCTCTGGCGTTGGGGGATGCATCGACGCAATCGGCGTGTTGTCTCTGGGAGGGCTTTTTGTCTCCCACATGAGTGGCAACAGCGCCGCGCTGGGAGCTGCTTTCGGTCAAGGCGATTGGCGGACAGGGCTCCCGCATCTCTTCGCCGTCCCTCTCTTTCTCGTCGGGCTCTTCGCCGGTTACCTTTGGATCTTGCGCGCGCCTACCCATCGAAGTTGCGCATCAATTCTTTTGATTGAGGCGCTTTTGCTGACCGTGTTCGCTTTTCTCCTCGCTCGCGAGGGTTCCCCGGAGCGCAACACTCTTGCCTATTTTGGCTTTGCGGCGCTTCCCCTTCTGGCGATGGGCTTGCAGAATGCGACGCTGCGGGAAGTTGGCCGATCGGCATTCCCAAGCACCTACGTCACGGGAGTGCTTGATACTCTTGCGAAGTCGACGGCCCTGGCTCTTATCAGCCGGGAAGAACGTCAAAGCAGCAGTTGCACAGCCAGTCGTGTCGCGCGGCTCTGGTTCTGCTATGTCCTGGGCGCTCTCTCCGGAAGCGCAGGACTTCTTGTCTTCCGAGCAGGCGTTTTGCTCCTCCCGGTGTCGGTGTTGGTCGTCATGGCGGTGCGTTTCCTTTCCGTGTCTGGTCGGCAAACCGGCTAGCGAGGCTACTCCTTTGGCGGACCAGAGACCGGAAGTGCGCGCACCGGAGAAACATTCAGCCCACGGGTTCGCTCGAAAACGCCAGGCGCGACTTCAATCAGCCGCTGGTAAGACGAAAAGATCATTTCCAGGCGCGCGTCGAGGTTGTCAACGAAGTGGAGAGCGATAGCTTCCGGGGTCTTCGGCTCGACCGGAGAGCCGAATTGAAGCTCTCCGTGATGTGCGGCGATTAGATGGAGCAGGTGAAGTCGAACGTCCTCAGAAGGTGGCGTGAGATCCTTCCAGTTCTCCAGCGGGAGCTTGCGCCAGAGCGCGTTCACGACTTCGATGCCAATGCTGATGTGGCCGAGGAGCTCGCCACGAACATCCCGCGGAATTTCGAAGCTCGTTTCCGGCGGGCACATTTCCCAGAGCTTGCCGCAATCGTGAACCAGAACACCGGCGGTCAACAGATCACGATTGAGAGCGGGGTAAGCTGTGCAAAGCGCATCGGCGCACCTCATCATCTGCGCGGTATGCCGAAGCAGACCGCCCCGAAAGGCATGATGGTTTCGCCGTGCGGCGGCAGCTCGACGAAAGCGCGAGCCGAACTCCGCCAGGAATGCTTCCGTTAACGCGCGCAGCCTCGGATCCGTGAGACTGTTGATTTTTTCCAGAATTAAATCGAAGTCGGCTTGAGCTGCCGCCCGGTCGGTCTCGGCACCCTGGAATAATTCCTGGGCCTCACTTTCGGGGAGCGCCAGAACTGACCACCTTTTAGCATCCAGACCGAAGATTCCCACACAAAATTCGCCATCAATGGCCACGGCCATGCCGCGCGCGAGACCTTCGCAAGTGCTAAAATTCGGAGAGTCGCTCCAAGCCTTCAGGATCATGGAGTCCCCAGCATCGCGGAGCCGAACCTCCCAGAACGGTTTTCCATTGCTCGCATCCTTGCGAATGATTTCTTCAATCTGGGCATGAACGCGCGCCACCAGCGCGCCGCTTCTCGCTTCGGCGCGGAGTTGAGAGATGGTCTTTCGTCCTAGCTCAGACATCTAGTGCGCTGGGAGGAGCGTTCGAGAATTGCAACGACGGTCTCCCCACCGTCGAGGATGGCCCGACGGTGGGGACGCCGCTGGTACAATAAGGCCACTCTTCCGG
>DATLIT010000233.1:0-3390 GCA_035539295.1 Terrimicrobiaceae bacterium
AAGCTCGTCTTTCGCGTGCCGAATCCGATTCATCAGTTCTTTATCGAGAGCAACTATCTGCGCTTGGTGCAGGATGCGGCCCAGGAAGTTCTACACAGTCCGCGGAAGATCCAGTTTGTCGCTCCGGGAAATGCGGACAGCGATCCCTCCACATTCCCCTCTCCGAGCATCGATCACCCGCCGCCACGCACCATGGTTCCCGAGCGTTCGCATGGACAAAGCACTTCGACATCGGGGATGAACCCCCGAAACACCTTTGAGACTTTCGTCGTAGGATCAAACAACCAATTTGCGCATGGAGCGGCCATTGCCGTGGCAAAATCTCCCTCCAAGACCTACAACCCTCTCTTTGTTTACGGAGGAAGCGGCTTGGGCAAGACGCACTTACTCCAGGCGATCGGCCACTTCGTCATAGGCAGCCACAAGTCCTCTCGTGTCGTCTATCTTTCAAGCGAGCAGTTCACCAACGAGTTCATCGATGCGATTCAGCATGGAACGCTGGTCAAGTTCCGCAAGAAATACCGCTACGCGGACATCCTGATGATCGATGACATTCAGTTTCTCGCGGGCAAGGAACGTTCCCAGGAGGAGTTTTTTCATACATTCAACACGCTGCACGACGGCCACAAGCAAATCGTGCTCTCGAGCGACCGTCCAGCCAGCGAGATTGAGAAGCTCGAGCAAAGGCTGGTCTCGCGCTTCGAATGGGGCATGACCGCGGAGTTGCAGCCTCCTGACATCGAGACCCGCATCGCTATTCTCAAAAAAAAGGCCGAGAGCTTGAATATCGCCCTCGAGCCTTGGGTGATTGAATTTCTGGCCGACCGCATTCGCAACAACGTGCGGCGACTGGAGGGAGCGCTCATGCGCGTGGCTTCCTACAAATCGCTCAGCGATCGCGAAATCACCCGGGAGGTCATCGAGAATTTGCTCCGCGATATCTTCCAGGAGCAGGCTCGCCGTGCGGTCACCATCGAGCAGATTCAACGCAAAGTGGCCGAGCATTTTGACGTCCGTCTCGCCGATATGACGAGCAAGCGACGTCCAGCTAACATTGCCTTCCCGCGGCAGGTGGCGATGTTTCTCTCGCGCGAGCTGACCAACAGCTCGCTCAGCGATATCGGAGACGCCTTCGGAGGCAAGGACCACGGAACCGTTATCCACGCCTGCAAGCTGGTCAAGCGTCGGATCGAGGAGGATGAGCAGACGCGTCACGTCATCCGCCTGCTCGACAGTCAGCTGCAACGCTGAAGCCCCGCAAGGTTCAGTTGGACGACGACCCTGACCGAAAAACCTCGGCGGGCAGAGTTCGCACAGTCGCGCGCGCGGGACTAATGTTTGACTTCGCAAGGTCGGCTCAATAAATGAGACCTTTTCAACAATGACATGAAGTTCGCAGTCACCAAAGAAGCTCTCCTGGAAGGGCTGCAACGCATTCAAAACGTCGTGAGCACACGTTCGACACTGCCCGTCCTTACCAACGCACTGTTGGAAACAACCAAAACGGGTCTGCGGCTCACCACGACGGATTTGGAAGTTGCTATTCGCTGCGAGATCGTCGCCCAGGTCGAGAAAGCCGGCGCGACCACCTTGCCTGCCCGCCGTCTTGCCGCCATCGTGCGCGAACTTCCCGCCTCCGAGATCAGCCTCGAAACCGACGCAAAGAACATCTCCACGCTGCGCTGCGGCGCGAGCTATTTTAAGATGTACGGCTTGGCCAAAGAGGAGTTTCCCGCCTTCCCCTCGTTCAAGGATGCCAAGACTTACACCATTCGGCAGTCGGAACTCAAAGATGGGCTCCGCAGAACATCGTACGCCATCTCGGTGGACGAGACGCGTTACGTCCTCAACGGAATTCTTTTCTCGTTCAAAGAAAACAAGCTGACTCTCGTCGCGACCGACGGGCGTCGTCTCGCCCTGTTTGACAGCGATCTGGAGTTTCCGCGCAGCCACGAGCGCGATTTCATCGTTCCGACGAAAGCCGTCACGGAGCTGCAGCGGATGTTGGGCGATGAGGACGAGATCCAGATATCGGTCGGTGAAAATCTTGTCTCTTTCGAGCAGAACGGGTCGCAGCTTGTCTCCAAGCTTGTCGAAGGCAACTATCCGAACTACCGACAAGTCATCCCCGGCGAGGCAAAGGAACGGATCACGATTGAACGTGAATCCCTGCTCAACAGCGTGCGGCGCGTCTCCCTGCTCAGCAATGATAAGACCAGCTCCGTCCGGCTGAATTTCTCGCGAAATAACCTCGATATCGCCGCCAACACTCCGGAGGTGGGCGAGGCGCGGGAAGCCCTGGCAGTCGTTTATCGTGGACGCGACTTGTCCATCGCTTTTAACCCAGAGTTCCTGATGGATCCCCTGCGGAACCTGTCCAATGACGAGGTCCATCTCGAGCTCATCGACGAGATGAGTCCCGGGGTCATCAAGATCAACACGCCGTTTCTCTACGTCCTCATGCCCATGCGGGTGTCGGTGTAGAGACGTTTTAAATCTTAGGTGCGGGCCTGGCTCCGGATTGGCGTTGGCTAGGACTTGCCTCTTAAAACTTACCAAACTTAAAACTTCAAGCTTCCCGCCCGGTCGAGAACAGCTCGGGCAAAGCGGCCTGCTTCGGCCTCCTGTGATTTTCGCGGACCGGCCGCGTTCAGCCTCCGAACTGAATGTTGCTGCAAGAATTTCCGCAGGAGAATGGCGCTTTCGGCTACCGTCAACGTCTCCGCGCAGAGGTGCAGCACCGGTTTGTGGAACTTCTTGCAGGCTTCCCAAGTTTTCCAAGAACCGCCAGAAAGTTTGGCGGATTGTGAGAAGATCACCGTGGCGTCGCTATCTGTAACGTTCCATTCGGTGCGCTGGACGGGTCGAGCCGACGGTGTTTCGGACAACCTATAACGCGCTGGAACCTCGCCGTCTTCCGCCAGGCGGCCTCTGGGACACCAACCTCCATGCTGAACCTCGTGCCGAATAGCCCACGCAAGACAGGCCCGATCAACACCCGTCTGCCCCCCGCTGACGATGCAGAACGCCTTGCCCACGACACCCAAGCGTGCCATGCTTTTGCTCAGTTGTCGCCAGCATAGCACAGCGGTAGTGCAACTGATTTGTAATCAGTAGGTCCCCGGTTCGAATCCGGGTGCTGGCTTGGTTGATTACAAGGATATTACAAAAGAAGCAAAAAAGTCCATCCATTTTCGCTGCCTTATATCTGCCCGAATTACTCAAAGTTTATTGCTGGATTGCGCCAGAAACCGCATCGTTAACCCCAGCTATGGCTCGGCTTGCGCTCCACCACGTTAATGTTATCGTTACCGATCTCCCGCGGTCGCTCGCCTTCTATGAGAAGCTGCTTGGCCTCACAATCATCGAGCGCCCGCCTTTCAAGAATGC
>DATLIT010000234.1:0-5608 GCA_035539295.1 Terrimicrobiaceae bacterium
CGGAACTCCGAAGAGCGTCGAGCCGAATGGCAACACTGCCAGCACGAGGATCGGCGGAATCATCGTAAGTTTCGGCGCGATGTAATAGTAGAACTTGTTAACGCTGTTCGGGATGAAGTTTTCCTTCAAGAGGAGCTTGAGCGCATCGGCGATTGGCTGTCCGAGACCGAGCAGGGGGATGTCCTTCTTGAAGCCGAGCAAGGTCAAGGGCAAGCCGACGCGGTTCGGCCCGACGCGATCTTGAATGAACGCGCACACCTTGCGCTCTGCATAAACCGTATAGGAAACGAATCCCAGGATGATCGCCAGCAGCACCACCGTCTTGAGCAGCGAAGTCCAGACCAAGAACACTTCGGGTCGAGAGGCGTAGGAAACAAAGTCACTCACGACCTACAAGGTCCTTCGCCTGTTGGTCGACGCGCGATGCGCCTTCATGGTTGGCTGGTGGCAGTTTTTCGGAGAGATCGACTCCGAGATCGCCGATGCGGCTGAGCGAGAGTCCTTCCAAGGCCGGGAACTCGGCGGCAATTTGCTTGAAAAGTTCGTCGACAGTGTAGGTGCCGTTGGAGCCGCTGACCGCCTGGAGCAGGTCGCGCAGGATCTCCCAATCATCGCGAGCCTCGCCGGGTGAAGAGATCGCCTTATTGAGGCGCTGGAGGCGTCCTTTGATGTTAATCATCGAGCCGCGCTTCTCTGCCCAGCTCGCCGATGGCAGTAGCACCGTGGCAGCAGCTGTCGTCTTGTTGGGCAATATGCCCGTGACCACGAGAGATTTAAGCTTGCGGAGATCTTGCTCTGGAATTCCGCAATCGCGCGCATCCTCGCCGAGCACGAGCAGGGATTTGATCGTCCCAGAGGAGACTTGCGAGGCGATCTCCTGCATTCGTCCGGTGGCGACCCCAATGAGCTTTGCTCCCAGAGTGTTCGGATTCCCGTCGTCCGAGATGAGGAACCCATCGCCTTCCTGCGGCCGGGGCAGCACGTCGAAGAGGTCAACGTTGAGGACGCGAGCGAGGCGTCGCGCCAGGAAGAGCTCTTCATTGGTCATCCTCGCAGAGGCGATCATTGCGGTCGCGTTCGGATAAGCGATGAGCTGCTCGGCGGCGGTTCGAATCGCCTTAGGCCAGCTTGTGGGAAGGTCTTCGCCTTTGATGAGCGGCTCTTGAAGACGCTGGTTGCTGTTGACGTAGTGAAAGTTCAGCCGGTGGCTGTCGGGCATCCAACACGAATTGACGAAATCGTTTTCGCGCGGAGTAATGCGGTAGATGATGTTCTCACGGCTGCCAATGAGAACGTTGGTGCCATTGCCGCAATTGACGTCGATGCTCTTGGTCTCGCGGAGAAACCAGACCCGCATGCTGAAACGGAAATCCTTCGAAGTGAGTGCGCCGACTGGGCAGATGTCTACGGTGTTCAGTGAGTAATTGTTGTCGAGCCTCTTGCCCGGATAGACGGTGAGGGTGGTATGGCTTCCGCGATTGAGAAATCCCAGGACGTCATCGTGGGCGATTTCCTGCATAAACCGAATACAGCGCGAGCAGAGGATACACCTTTCGTCATCGAGGACGATGCGCGCACCGATATCGACCCGTTTCGGCTTCTTGACCTTCTCTTCGACAAAGCGCGATTCCCCGTTGCCAAATTCAACCGAGAACTCTTGAAGTCGGCATTCGCCCGCCTGGTCGCAAATCGGACAATCGAGAGGGTGATTGATGAGGAGAAATTCCATCACCCCCTTACGGCACTCTTGGGCGAGCGGCGATTCTGTGCGCACCGCCATGCCTTCACTGATCTCTGTTGCGCAGGAGATCGCCGGGCGCGGGCTCCAAGCGATCTCCGGACGGCCGTCGGCGCCAAGCACCGGCTTGCGTTCCGGAGTCATTTTTGGCATGCCCAGTTCAACGAGGCACATGCGACAGTTCCCCGGCGAGCTTAGCTTGGGGTGGTAGCAATAGTGCGGTATGAAATGACCGCTCTTCATGCACGCCTCGATGAGTCGCGTGCCTTTGGGGAACTGCCTCCATTCCCCATCCACCTGCACGTTCAGCATCGGGACTTCGCTCGCCGTGTTGCTCATCTTCGAGTTCCTTCCTCTCCTTTTAACAGCCGTTCGTCAAGTGATGCGTAGTGCACCAACCATCACGCGGTGACCCTGCCCGCTCGGCAACGAGGATTTCCGAAGGATAGGAGAACAGAAATCAATATCAGCCGACATTCAACTATTGTCGCACTTTTGCATCAATCATCGAATGAAGCTCAAAGCTGAAGCCCGCCTTGGATGTAATCGCAGGATCATTTTCAGCAAGGTTTTCCGCCAGCGCTTCGTCTTCAACTTCGAGGACAGCTATTCCGTACGTCCCCTTCGGATCGAGAACAGGTCCGACCACCACCACCTTACGTTGTTCCAACAAACTGAGCCAGTAAGCGAAATGCGCCTGCATGATTGTCCCTTCGGCCTCCGTCATGTCCCTTGCAAATGATGGTCGAGGCGGAATCAGTCTATAGAGGAAATAGTTCATCGAGCGTTAGTTAAGAATCCAACCCTTGGTATTGAGGTAATACTTAACTGCCCGATGAGTATCCGTCGTGGCCACAGTCTCGCCGACGCATTGATTGCGTTCGAACCGAGTGAGACGTCATGCTTCGACTCCAAAGTAGTGAGATACTTTGGGACGACTCGGTCCCTGATGCAACTGAAGAGCGAGGGCTTCGACTTCCCGATCAGCCATGGTTGTTCTTTCATGTTGCCGGAGGTGCTCGCCCCATGAGTCCAGTCTAAACAACTCCAGGTAGCGTTCGGGTTGTTGCGCGTCGTGATAGAGCCGCCATCGCCTCGCGCCGTCGCGCAGGCGACGCTCTCGCAGTTGCCGCATCACCAGCCGGAATCGTTCTGCGTCTTCCGCGGCGATGAGATATTCGATGGCGACAAGAACGGGGCCGTCGTCGAGATCCGCTTGAAGATCGGCATGTGCATCAGGCCAGTGCGTTGACGGGCGAAGGTCGATCGTTTCGTCGATGATGAGCGGAAAGAATCGGATCAGGATGAGTCCTGCGATGAGACCGACTCCAGCGACCGTGAAGCATTGCGGCGTGCCGATGACGCCGGCGAGCCATCCCCAAAGCGCCCCGTCGAATGCGAGCACGCCTTGAAAGGCGAGGAGGTAAAATGCAAGCGCCCGCCCGCGCACCCAGTCGGGCACGGACGTTTGCACGGACACATTGAAGTTGATCAGCACGCCTACCCAGGCGGCGCCCGCGAAAAACAAAAATGCTCCGGCGACAAGCGGCCGAACAGTGAGACTCAAGCCGAAGAAGGCGACTGCGCCAATAACGGAGCCCATAGCCAGGATGCGATCCAGAGCAAAGCGACTGCGCAATCGCGGCAGGGCAATTGCAGAGACGATCGACCCAAGCCCGAAGGCCGCCAAGAGTAAGCCGTAACCGCTGGCGGAAGTCTTCAAGACGTCGCGCGCCAACAATGGCAGCAGCGGCCAAACAGCCGCCGCGCAAAGGTTAAAGGCGATGGCTCGAATAATCGGCGCCTGCAGTCGGGGCGCGTGCAGCAAGTATCGAAAACCGGCCCGGATCGCTCCAAAAACATCTTCGCTCAGTCGCGTGGGGACCGCAGGCGGCCTCTTCCAGAAAACTACGGCCGCAACAACGGCAAGAAAAGAGGCGGCATTCGCAAAAAAGGCTGCGGCCGCGCCCAGCATGGCGACGACAAAGCCACCCAGCGCGGGCCCGATCGCGCGGGCAACATTAAAGGCGATGCTATTGAGTGAAACGGCCGAGGCGACCCACGCCTTGGGCACCATGTCTTGGACGGTCGCCTGCCAGGTGGGCAGGCTGATAGCGCCGCCGAGCCCAAGACAAAAAGTCAGGGCGAGCAAGACCCACGGAGAGGTGAGTCCGAACAGCGTCAGCAGCCCCAGTGTCGCCGCCATGACGGACATCCAGAGCTGAGACCAGAGGAGCAATGACTTTCGGTCGGCCAGATCCGCCAAGGCACCAGCTAGCAGACCCACAAGGAAAACCGGCAGCGTTGCGGCTGTTTGCACCAAGCCGACCAGCGTCGTTGACGAAGTAAGAAGCGTCATCAACCAGGCTGCGCCAACGGACTGCATCAGGGTGCCGATGCTCGAAACAATGTTTGCCGTCCACATGGCGCGAAACGCCGGCAACCTCAGGGGAGCCAGCAGCGACCCGCCAGAGTTTTCTCGACCGGCAGGAGCAGTCGTCGGCTCACTCATGCTTCAGAGAGTTTGTCGAGGTCAGTTTATCTCCGGCTGTTTCACCAAAAGAAACTGAGAAGAAGAACGCCAAGAACCGCCAAGCTGATGACGGTATAGAGCCTGTTTCGTTGAGCGGCGAAGCCGACTGCTGCAAAGGCGACGCGAATGAGCGGATTGATCAGCAACAGGACAACGCCGATCATGATCAGGCTGCGGCGATGGCCGACGTAATTGCGATCCAAGGCTCTCTGAAGCATCGACACTGGGTTTTCAAAGTACTTGGGTTCCCCGCTGAAGACATGGTCGCCGGTCGGCATCCCATCGTGGGTAACGACGAACCAAATCAGGCCGGCCCCCATGACGGCTGCGGCCACCAGGACTCCCGTGAGCATCACCCGAGCCAACGAGTTTTGCAGCTGCGCGTCGTTCATTGATGAGGGTTAAAAGGCTACATAGACAAACGGCTTCATTGGCAGACTGAGCCGATAGGCGAGGTAGCTAAAGAGAATTCCGACGAATAACCCGACGAAAACTGAAAGCGCCGATCGAAGCGTCATTTGTGTGTTCTGTTTCATTGCATTGCCTGATTGGTCCAGCCATTCTTTTCTGCCATCCTGCGAACTTTGGCAGCCACATCTGCCGCCATTTTTGGAGCTCCCCTGTTTGAGAAATGATGCCGCGTCAATAAAATCCTCGCTCTCGTAGTCGATTCCCAAAGGAAACGCCTGGAATCCTGCATTGTTGAGCGTTTCGCTCCAACTCCGGAGCGAGGGCTCATCGGATTGCCTTTCTGTTGAGTCCAGCTCCTGCGCAAGCTGTGGATTTCGAGGAGTTACCAGGAGCAACGTGTGCGCCCTTAACGTGCGATCGGGGAATGCCCTTTCGATGGCGGCAAAGTTTTCCCAGGCTGCGGCCGAGAGCTTGAACTCGCCATTCTCGGAGCCTTCAACTATGTCGACATAGGCGTCCTTCAAAATGAAGAGTCGACCTGCTCAATGGCGCTACGTTTGCTCACCCAGAACCCGAGTGCCCGGCCATTCTCGGTCAGTCCCGGCCTACCCTCGGGCAAGATTGTCCTCCGAGGGGGACGCGACGCAACGAACGTGGCCAGGGAGCTTCAGAGAGCAGGTCCTGACCGGGAGAAATGGTCTCCAATGACGCAGTTCGCGTCAGCCCGATCGATCGGGGAAAAGTAAGCGCAGTGACGGCGAGGGTCAGCAGCAGGGCGAATGCAAACCGGAGCCAAACGTGGGAAATTCCCCTCATGGCGCCGCGGGAAGGAATAAATGAACTGCCATTTGCCATGCCTGGGGAACCGGATAGAAAAATAGCAGCCAGCCTAGCCAGACGAAAAGAAGCGTCACGACCCACCCCAA